>NZ_JADBUB010000048.1:0-4646 GCF_020245865.1 Microcystis sp. M169S2 | reverse complement strand
GTGTAGGGAACTGGAACATCCTTAAACTTAAGGTAATGAATTAGAAGCGGTAGGGAATTTTCTAACATTTTGACACATTTTGAATAGCAGAGAGTCTTACGATGAAGACGGGCTAAGTAATGACGTAATCTTGTATTTTCTCCCTCTACTTTTGTCATATAAGTTTTGCTAACAATCTGATCCCCATCAGGGATAAATATTGGATACACTGGATTTACATCACTTACCCAAAAATAACATTGTCAAAATGAGATAGCTTGCCATAAATGTTGAAATGTCTCTGCACTATGATCACCAATTACCCATCCAAGAATTCCATCTCAAAAGTGATCAACAGCCCTCCAAATCCAGATTTTGTTCTTTTTTTTACCAACAAAGGTCTCTAATTCATCTAGTCCTCCCACTTCTGGAATCGTTTCTGGATTATAGGAATCAGGCAGCAGTTTTCCCACTTGTTTGACCCAATCCATAATGGTTGTTCGTGAGACTCCCGTCACTCTCTCAATGCCTCGAAATCCCATGCCATTTACATACATTTTCAGACAGGTGCGCTTAACATCATCTCTATAGCCCTTGGTTTCATAGCTATCGATGAACTGACGACCACAGTTTACACATATATAGTTTTGTTTTTGACCACGGTGACCATTTTTATTGATGTGGTCACTTTTACATTCTGGACATTTCATCGTTTTTTTCCTCCATTGAGTTTCTATCTATTTTGCCTTCTCATCTCTTTATCTGACAACGCCCTTGTAGTCCCAGTTGAGGAATGTTAGCGAAGATGGCCAATGTTTAGGTTAAAATAGAGGGGCAAAAGTTGCAACCGGGTCAAACTAATGATAGTAGCACCACCCCTCTACAGCAAAGAAGAATTTGCCCGACGTAGCAATGAGATTTATTAGAAGGTGCGCTCTCAAGTCGAGGAGGGCAATTATGGCAAAATACCACTATATCCTTTTTCCCTTGAAACTTACTCTCAAATTATATGAGTTAACGACTAAGGGTGATAATTTTCTGAAAATCTCTTTGAATAATAGTAAAATTTTTGTCAGTTAAAAGCGGCACATGAACGAATAAGGCTCTCGGATGATATTTTAAGACTTGAAAATATAATTCTTCGCAGACAAACTGACCAGCATTATCGCTGATATAACTATAGTTAAGGTTTTTAATTAAATCTGGCAATGGAATTGGTGTCAATAACTTTTTTGTACTACTCCTAGCCTGAGATTCTAAACTTAAACGATAACGACTTTCTGCCATACCACAACAAATAACTAAATCGGTTTTTTTGTCTTGAATAGCTTTGATAACTCGTTCACTGGCTCGATGGGTATTAACGGGAAGTTGACGCAAAAATAAAAGATTTTTTGGACAATTATCTTGAATAGATACTAACAAATCATCGGAAGAATTACTCCGATGATGGCATAACCAAGGTGCAAAAGAAGTTAAGACAATTGTCAAGTTATCTCCTGATAGTTAATTGGGATGATCAACAAAAAAGCGATCGAAGGGACAAAAATTGCTACACTAACTGACGTGACCTCAATTAAAGACGAGATTGATATCCTATGCAACGCCGTAAATTTTTGCTTATTAGTGGCAGTTTAGGCGGTTTTAGCTTGACAGCTTGCGCTCATCAAATTTTACAGCCCGTTACTTCCAAAAATCCCCCTGAGTCTCCCGTTAAACAAGCAGAAAAGGCGAAAAAAGTCAAGATAATCGTGATTAGTGACCTTAATAGTCAATACGGTTCCACTACTTACGATCCCGAAATCGATCGAGCTATTCCTTTAATTATCAATCATAAACCTGATCTGGTCCTCTGTGGTGGCGATATGGTGGCAGGACAAAAAAGCAGCTTGACAGAGGCAGCAATTAACGCTATGTGGTCAGCCTTTGATCACCATATCGCCGCGCCCCTGCGAGCTGCTAAAATACCTTTTGGTTTTACCATCGGTAATCATGACGCTTCTGGAGCTTTATCCGCAGGAAAATTTATCTATGCTAAAGAGAGAAAATTGGCCCAGGATTATTGGCAAAACCCCCAACATAATACAAGTTTAAATTTTATCGATAAAACCGGCTTTCCTTTTTATTATACTTTCACTCAAAATGGTATATTCTATCTAGTTTGGGATGCCTCCACTCATTTAATCTCTCGGGAACAACTAAATTGGGCAGCAAAAAACTTGAGTAGTAGCGACGCTAAAAATGCTAAAATGCGGCTAGTAATCGGTCATTTACCCCTCTACGGTATTGCCGTAGGCAGAAATCGACCGGGGGATTATTTAGCCGATGCCGAGCAATTAAGAGCGTTTTTAGAGGGCCATCAGGTGCATACTTATATTAGTGGCCATGCTCACGCTTACTATCCGGGTAAACGGGGGCAATTACAATTATTACACGCGGGAGCTTTAGGCAGTGGACCGCGACGGTTATTGAACAGCGAACAAGCGCCTAGAAAAACCCTAACAATTGTCGATATTAATCTCCATCAACAGGAAACAGTTTACACCACCTACGACATGAAAACCCAAGAAGCGATCAATATTACCAGTTTACCTCCTCTGATTATGGCTCCCAATGGGCAGGTTTTACGTCGAGATATTCCATCGGTTAACTAGAAAGGAACTCCCCTAATGGCCACTGTCATCAGCACCGTTAATATGAAAGGAGGAGTAGGAAAAACTACTCTTACCGTCAATCTTGCCACCTGTTTAGCTAAATTTCAGCAAAAACGAGTCCTTGTCCTCGATTTAGACGCTCAAATCAGTGCGACTCTTAGTTTAATGTCCCCCCACGAATTCGCTCAACTGCGTCGCAAAAAACGCACTTTAAGCTATTTATTAGAAGCAATTATCAAACCCAATCCCTACAATAAATTAACTATTGATGATATTATTGTACCCTCAGTCTGTGAAATTCAAGGCTTAGATCTACTGCCGGGAGACATCGAGCTTTATGATGAATATGTCGTCTCAGAAACCCTGCACCATCAAGCAATTTTACAGGAAGACTTAGGCTTTGATCATGCTTGGAATAACCTAGAAAGAATCCTAATTCAAAAAATCATTGATCCCATTCAAGACCGTTATGATTATATTATCATGGATTGCGCTCCGGGCTATAATCTTTTAACTCGTAGTGGTCTATGTAGCAGTCATTTTTATTTACTACCCGCCCGTCCCGAACCTTTATCAATTGTCGGCATTCAGCTATTAGAAAGAAGAATAGTTAAACTGAAAGCTAGTCATCAAGAAACCGACCCGATTAACCCCGGTTTACTCGGTATAGTTTTTATTCTTTCCGGTGGTGGTTTACTCAGTCGCTACTATAATCAAGTCATGCGCCGGGTACAACAGGATTTTCAAGCCCATCAAATTTTTGCTAATGCGATTCCTATGGATGTTAATGTAGCTAAAGCTGTGGATATGTTCGTGCCTGCGGTGGCAGCCATGCCCTCTTCTAGTGGTTCCAAAGCTTTTATGAAACTCACAGAAGAATTCTTGATCAAAGCCAAAAAATAGGAGATAATTACTATGGTCATTGAGTGGTTAGAATTTCAAGTTAAACCCGAAGCACGAGAAAAATTTATCCAAAAAGATCAAGAAATTTGGACAAAGTTTTTAGCAAAACAACCTGGTTTTTTAGGTAAGGAGCTTTGGATTAATCCCGCCATCGAGGAAGAATTAATTATCGTTGTCCATTGGCAAACAGAAGAACAGTGGAAAGCTATCTCCAAAAATTTACTTGATGAGACCGAAGCCAAATTTTCCCTCGCCATGGGAAAAGATAATTATCAATTAACCAAAGTCAAGGAATTTCAAGTCAGAAAATTTCGAGAAAATTGTCAGAACCATTTAGAATCTATGCAGCCTGGATAAAAAATAAATTCATCTTTTTGTCCCCTGTCAACCTAGCCAAACTTGTCCTGAGGGGCTAAAGTGTGCTATAAGCAGTCAGACTCTTTATATGGTCTTTATTCTTTCCGATTAGGTAAATTACTGATGACTGAAGCTAAACGCGCCCTAATTACTGGCATCACCGGTCAAGATGGCTCCTATCTAAGCGAATTATTATTAGAAAAAGGCTATGAAGTCCACGGTATCATCCGTCGTACTTCAACTTTTAACACCGATCGCATTGATCATATCTACACTGACCCCCACCAGCCCGATACTAAATTATTTCTTCATTATGGCGACCTCACCGATGGGACGACCCTGCGGCGTATTCTCGAACAAGTGCAACCGGTAGAAGTGTATAATTTAGGGGCCCAATCCCACGTGCGAGTTAGTTTTGATGCTCCAGAATACACCGTTGATGCTGTGGGGGTGGGAGTTTTGAGA
Source organism: Microcystis sp. M169S2 (assembly GCF_020245865.1). Lineage (NCBI taxonomy): Bacteria > Bacillati > Cyanobacteriota > Cyanophyceae > Chroococcales > Microcystaceae > Microcystis > Microcystis sp. M169S2. The sequence goes on along the minus strand of NZ_JADBUB010000048.1, from coordinate 288 downwards.
TTACTAGAAGCAATTCGGGATTACCAAAAAAGAACAGGTATTCAAGTGCGTTTCTATCAAGCAGGTTCCTCGGAAATGTTCGGGAAAGTCATGGAAGTTCCCCAAAAAGAAACCACGCCATTTTATCCCCGCAGTCCCTACGCTTGCGCGAAAGTTTACGGTCACTGGCAAACAATCAACTATCGGGAATCCTACGACTTATTTGCCTGTAACGGCATTTTATTTAACCATGAATCCCCCCGGCGGGGAGAAACTTTTGTCACGCGCAAAATTACCCGCGCTTTGGCC
>NZ_JADBUB010000047.1:0-10703 GCF_020245865.1 Microcystis sp. M169S2 | reverse complement strand
CCTTAGTGCAAGTAACAACCGGTGCAATAGCTGGAACTTACCTCGTTATTAATGATAGCACGGCTGGCTTCCAATCCAGCAATGATTTATTAATAAATATCACCGGATTTACTGGCACTTTACCAGCTTTAGGGAACATTCTGGTGGGTAATTTCTTTGTTTAAGTGTCTAAGTTATCCTTCTAAGTCACCTAGAAAACGGGTTTCTCGGAGAAACCCGTTTTCTGGACTTTACTGGTGACTAGAAAATCTACGGTTTTACCGATAGGTTATTGGCCGAATGCTTCGCCCCTACAGGACGCGGGCCGATGAAGACGCAAGGTTTTGAACGACGCAAGACTTTTGAGTATCTTCCCAAATCTTCATCAATAAAGCAGGCTAAGTAAATAAAATTTCACAACTCGATCGCTACAAATATCCGGCCAAGAACTACAATAACCCTAGCATCTGTGTGAAAAAAAGGCTCATCTATGCAACTTTCGCCCCAAGAAAAAGATAAATTACTCATTTTTACGGCGGCACTGCTCGCCGAAAGACGCAAAAACCGTGGTATCAAGTTAAATTATCCCGAAGCGATCGCCTATATTAGCGCTGCCATCCTCGAAGGTGCGAGGGAAGGTCGTAGCGTCGCTGAATTGATGAGTTACGGCACCACTTTATTAACTCGTGAGGAGGTAATGGAAGGCATCCCGGAAATGATTACGGAAGTACAGATCGAAGCGACTTTTCCCGATGGTACTAAATTAGTTACCGTTCACAATCCCATTCACTAACAGGAGATTTTTAGCAGTTATGATTCCGGGAGAAATTATCACACCATCCGGGGCGATCGAGATTAATGTCGATCGCGACACCCTGCGTATTTCCGTGGCTAATACAGGCGATCGACCGATTCAAGTGGGTTCCCACTATCATTTTTATGAAGTTAACGAGGCCCTAGAGTTCCAGCGCGAATTAACCAAAGGAACCCATCTGAATATTCCTGCGGGTACATCAGTTCGATTTGAACCGGGAGACACGAAAGAGGTGGAATTAGTTGCCATTGCGGGAACTGAAGAAATTTATGGCTTTAATGGTTTAATTAATGGTTCCCTCAAGGGCAAGAAAAAGAAAAAGTAAGGCCTTGACAGAAAAATTATCACAGTTCGATCGCTCAATTGTGGTAACATCAAGGCAACGATAACTAATTCTTTCCAAGACTATGACGACGGTAAAAATTGGCATCATTGGCGGCAGTGGTTTGTATAAAATGGATGCCCTCAAGGATGTGCGGGAAGTATCCCTCGATACTCCTTTTGGTTCTCCTTCCGATGCTTTAATTCTCGGGACTTTAGAGGGAACAGAAGTCGCATTTTTAGCGCGTCATGGCAGAAGTCACCATTTTTTACCGACCGAATTACCCTTTCGAGCTAATATTCACGCTCTCAAACAATTAGGGGTTGAATATATTATTTCCGCTTCGGCCGTTGGTTCCCTAAAAGCGGAAGTTAAACCCCTAGATTTAGTCATTCCCGATCAATTTATTGACAGAACTAAAGAGAGAATAGCGACTTTTTTTGGGGAAGGAATTGTTGCCCACGTGGCCTTTGGCGATCCCATTTGTCCCCAATTAGCCAGCATTTTAGGGGATGCCGTCGTCAGTTTAAACCTACCGGAAGTTACCCTGCATCGGGGCGGTACATATCTCTGTATGGAGGGACCAGCTTTTTCTACTAAAGCGGAATCAAATCTCTATAGAAGTTGGGGGGCAACCGTGATCGGTATGACCAATTTAACCGAGGCTAAATTAGCCCGAGAAGCGGAAATTGCCTACGCTACCTTAGCCTTAGTTACCGATTACGATTGTTGGCATCCCGATCACGATCATGTCACGGTAGAAATGGTGATCGAAAATCTACACCATAACGCTATTAATGCCCAAAAAGTCATCCAAGAAACGGTGCGCCGTCTAGCAGCTAATCCTCCCGTTTCCGTCGCTCATTCTGCCCTTAAATACGCCATTCTTACCCGTCTAGATTCTGTTCCCGTCGCCACTAAAGAAAAATTAGCTCTCTTTTTGAAAAAATATCTTGAATAAGTAGAGAAATAAGAGCCGAGAAAAGTCGCCGATGAATCTAGAAATGGGTCATTTTTCTCGCTGGGTTCCAGACGATCAATTTGACCCTTAACGAAGGCAGGGGGCGGTCGGCAGGGGGCAGGAGGCAGTATTCAGGAGTCAGGAGATAGGAGATTATTTTATTTATTCTCCTCACACCCCACACCCTACACCCCACACCCCACACCCTGCCTCCACCAACAAACTTTTTGCCGCAAACCCTAACTAGCTAGATATTCTCTAATGTTAGCTCGGCGTTTTCTTAATTTGGCGATCGCTTCTCGTTCGATCTGACGGACGCGTTCACGACTGATATTGAGTCGAACGCCAATTTTCGCTAAGGTGAGGGGCTGCCCATTATCTAAACCAAAACGCAGAGAAATCACTTCTTTTTGTTGAGGGGTGAGGTCTGCCATCAGTTTTTCTAAGTCCACCTGGAGGGAAGAATAGGCAGTGTAATCTTCCGGGGAAAGTCCCGTATCTTCCAATAGTTCCCCTAATTCCGTGTCTTGATTGTCCCCCACCTTTAAGTCAAGGGAAAGGGGTTGACGGGACCTTTCCAAGTAGTCTCGCACCTGTTTAGGAGTTAAGTCTAATTCCTCGGCTAATTCGGCAATGGTGGCGGCGCGACCTTTCTCTTGAGCCAGTTGACGCTGGGCTTTTTTGATTTTATTCAGTTTTTCGGTGATGTGGATGGGCAGACGGATGGTGCGACTTTTTTCTGCGATCGCCCGGGTGATGGCTTGGCGAATCCACCAATAGGCATAGGTGGAAAAGCGATAGCCTTTGGTGGGATCGAATTTTTCCACACCTCTTTGCATCCCAATGGTTCCCTCTTGGATGAGATCTAATAGATCTAGATTGCGTTTTAGGTATTTTTTAGCGACGGAAACCACTAGACGCAGGTTCGCTTCTACCATCTTGCGTTTGGCGAAATCCCCCGCCCCCAATTCTCGACGTAGTTGTTCTTCACTAATTTCCGCCGCTTCTGACCACAGGCGATCGCTGGGGTCGCTGCCGAGTTTAGCTTTTAGGGATTCTTTGATTTTTTCCAGAAAAATTAATCTTTGTACCTGTTTCGCGTAGAGAATTTCTTCTTCATGGCTGAGAAGGGGAACTCGGCCAATTTCTCTGAGATAGGCGCGAACTGGATCGGTAAGGTTTTTCGAGGTTTTCATGAGTGCGCGTCGATGGAGGGTTGATATTCAGGGATTGATGGCTTTTTTCAGATCGCTTCCCCAGGGGCAGTTAAGGAGATGCTATCAGAGTTTTTTCTCGTTTTGTAAAGAGATGAGTGAGTAGTTACTCAAGGATAGAGAGAAATCTAATTGACGATTTAATTGCCTCTATAGTCCTTTTTTTGGCTAGATATAGATTTTATGGGCATAAATGGCAAGTAGTGAGAAGCTTGGTTATTTAACTAATATTACAACAATTATTAAATATTGTAAAGTTTATGAGAAAAAAAATCACCCCTCTCAGGAAAGCACCAATGAAGGGGAGGTTTGAGTATCTCTACTCATAGATTACCCAAAGGTTTCCGATCAGGATGCAATCTAGATCACAAAATGAGCAATTTTCTCATTTAGCGATCGCCCTGCGATCAGCAACGGAAGTGGGAGGTGGGGAGAAGGGAGAGGGGGAGAACAAATAGGGTTTGCGGCAAAAAGTTTGTTGGTGGGGTTAGTAGTCAGGAATCAGTCCTGATGAAAAAATTTTCACCCCCACAGATGAAAGAGGTTTCCTTCCCTACACCCTCTTTCAAGTCAGTAGGCACAAGACAGAAGGCAGCTTTTTTCTCCCCATCTCCCCACTTCCCCATCTCCCCGCTCCCATAACCCAACCCCCGAAACCCTAAGGCTGCCCGATTTTGCTAGGATAAGAAATGTAACAAGAATCTTTCTCAACAGTCGGATAATTCATGGGCAACGATACCATCACCTTACTCTCCCCACGGGAAATTGACAAAATGCGACGGGCCGGACGATTAGCGGCTAAACTGTTAGATCATCTGGCAGAAATGGTTAAACCGGGGGTAAGTACCCTAGAAATCAATGATGAGGCAGAACGTTGGACTCGCGCCCATGGAGCCAAAAGTGCGCCCCTAGGATACCATGGCTTTCCTAAGTCTATCTGTACTAGCATTAACGAGGTTATCTGTCACGGCATCCCCAGCGCTGATCAAATCCTCAAAGACGGCGATATTATTAACATCGATGTCACCCCGATTTTAGAAGGTTATCACGGCGATACTTCGCAGACTTTCTTTGTCGGTACTCCCTCCCCCCTGGCCAAAAAGTTAGTGGAAGTCACCAGAGAATGTCTGCAAAGAGGCATAGATGCAGTGCAGCCGGGGGGTAAAATCGGCGATATTGGCGCAGCTATCCAAGAATATGCCGAAGGACAAGGATTCTCGGTGGTTAGAGATTTTGTCGGTCATGGTATCAGTAATGTCTTTCACACAGGTCCACAGGTTCCCCACTACGGCATTCGCGGCAAGGGCAAAAAAATTCGCCCCGGCATGGTATTCACCATTGAACCAATGATTAATGAGGGAACCTGGCAACATATTGTCTTAAAAGACGGTTGGACTGCTATTACTAAAGATGGTAAACTTTCAGCCCAATTTGAACACACCATCGCCGTCACCGAAACTGGTGTCGAAATTCTCACTGTACCCGATTAAATTTAGGGAACAGGGGATAGGGAATGGGAGAATGGGGAAATAGGGAAGTTTCAACTAATACCCCATCACCCCCCGCAACGCGCACGAAGTGGTCACCCATCTCCCCACTGATAACTGATAACTGATAACTGATAACTGATAACTGAATATATGCAGTATCGTCGTTTCGGTCGCACTAATCTACAAATGCCGGTGTTTTCCTGTGGGGGAATGCGCTATCAATTTCAGTGGCAGGATCTGCCAATGTCGCAAATTCCCGACGAGAATCAAGGCAATTTAGAGGCAATCATCAATAAATCTCTGGAAGTGGGGATTAATCACATCGAAACCGCTAGGGGTTACGGCACTTCCGAGATGCAATTGGGCAAAATTTTGCCGCAACTACCGAGGGATAAGATTATCGTGCAGACGAAAGTTTCTCCCAGTCAAGATGTGCGGGAATTTCGCCGTAAATTTGAGCAATCCCTGCAATTTTTACGGTTAGATTATGTGGATTTGTTGGGTATCCATGGCATCAACACGGCTGAAATTCTCGATGATACTATGGCCGAGGGCGGTTGTTGGCAAGAGGCGAAAAAATTACAGCAACAGGGAAAAGTTCGTTTTATCGGTTTCTCCACCCATGCACCAACTGATGTAATTGTCAAGACTATTGCAACAAATTGTTACGATTACCTCAATCTGCACTGGTACTATATTTTTCAGAATAACTGGCTGGCCATAGAAGCGGCAAAACAGCACGATATGGGCGTTTTTATCATTAGTCCCTCCGATAAGGGTGGCCATCTCTACAATCCTCCCCCTAAGCTCGTCGCTCTCTGTTCTCCTCTCAGTCCGATGGTTTTTAATGACCTATTCTGTCTCAGTCATCCGGCCGTTCATACCCTGAGCATCGGTGCAGCGCAACCCACAGATTTTGATGAACACCTGAAAACCTTACCCTTACTCGATCGAGCCGAGGAGATTTTACCGGCAATTATCGAGAGATTGCAAGGGGAGATGATCAACTGTTTAGGCAATAATTGGGCAAAAACTTGGTCTGTGGGTTTACCTACCTGGGAAAATACCCCCAATCACATCAATATTCCTTCTATCCTCTGGTTACGCAATCTCGCTATCGCCTACGATATGATCGACTTTGCCAAGGCCAGATACAATCTCTTGGGAAATGGGGGTCATTGGTTCCCCGGTCAACAGGCAAAAGAGGTGGAAAAACTCGATTTAACTGCCTGTTTAGCTGCTAGTCCCCACGCTGATAAAATTCCTTATCTTCTCGCCGAAACTCATCGATTATTGTCAGGAGAGACGGTACAACGCTTAAGCAGTAGTTAATTAAAATTCGATGCCGGGTTGCGCTTTCACTCCCTGTTGACGAAAGGGATGTTTAATTAACTTCATTTCCGTGACTAAATCCGCTATCTCGATTAATTCGGGTAAAGCTCCTCTACCAGTGAGAATAACGTGAGAATTAGCGGGTTTTCGGGCTAAACCAGCGATAACTTCCTGAATATCCAGATAACCGAATTTAAGGGCGATATTGATCTCATCGAGTAAAATTAATTGATATTGGGGATTTTCGAGAAAAGTTAGGGCTTTTTGCCATGCTTCTTGGGCTTTCTCTATATCTCTTTCTCTATCTTGGGTTTCCCAGGTGAAACCTTCCCCCATAGCATAAAACTCGATTTGTTCCCCCCAAACACTAAAAATCTTTTGTTCGGCAGGTTCCCAAGCACCTTTGATAAATTGTACCACCGCCACTTTGTAACCATGACCGAGGGAACGTAAAACCATACCGAGGGCTGCCGTGGTTTTTCCCTTGCCATCGCCAGTATTAACGATAATTAAACCTTTTTCAGCGATTTTTTCCGCTAAACGTTCCTCTTGGATTGCCTTGCGGCGCTGCATTTTTTCTTTGTATTGTTCGGGAGTGAGTTGCATTCAAGTCTGTCCAGTCAAATCAAGATAATTGTAACTCAAGGGGTTATCGATCGCTGTTTGCAAATTTTAACCGGCTAAATTGTCTGGGGGTTGATGCCTAATTCTCGTAATTTTGCCGCTAATCTTTCCTTAGCTTGTCGTTCTTGTTCTTTTTCTAAAAGAGCCTGTTCTTTTGCCTGTCGTTGCTGTTCCCTTTCTAAAAGAATCTGTTCCTTTGCCTGTCGTTCTTGTTCTTTTTCTAAAAGAGCCTGTTCTTTTGCCTGTCGTTCCTGTTCCTTTTCTAAAAGAGCCTGTTCTTTTGCCTGTCGTTCTTGTTCTTTTTCTAAAAGAGCCTGTTCTTTTGCCTGTCGTTCCTGTTCCTTTTCTAAAAGAATCTGTTCCTTTGCCTGTCTTTGCTGTAATTCAGCTTCTTGGGGAGTGGGAACCAATTGACCATCGACGGTAAAATAACGCAGTTTACGGTCAAATATGCCTAAATATAACCCTAACTCTTCACTCCATAGATAACCCTGCTCATTGGCAGAAATAGCTTGATATTGTCCCTCAATTAGTCTAAATCCCTGCAATTCTAACGTATTAGGATCGAACCAAAAATAATTAGGGGTGCGAAAAGTATTTTGGTAGAGAATTTTCTTTTTAGTGCGGTCAATATTAGCCGTAGAATCGGATAGAATCTCGACGATTACATTTACATTGGGATATTTCCCCTGTTCTCCCCAAACCACCCAACTTTTGCGGGGACGTTTTTCTGTATCTAAAACCACAAAAAAATCGGGACTGCAGAAATCGCGCTTTTTAAGTTGTTCTTCGTTATATAGCGTTTCCTAAGCTAGTGAGGTACACCTGTTTTTCTTCCCCTTTGCCCTTTGCCTTTTGCCTCTTGCCTTTTGCCTAAAACCCATAACTTTTGTACCTCAGCAGACTGAAAAACGCTATAGTAGATAGTCAGATTACCAGAAGCGTAGTAATCGTTTTTCCCTTGCCATAATAATTCTAGACAATTGAGGAGAATTATGATCTGTTGCAGGTGTAAATCACTTTCCAAGAGTGGTTCATCACTCCATAAATCGGTGGGGGGACAGGTAACTTCTGGTAAAATGTCGAGAGTTGTCATAGTTTTTCCCCTGGCTGGGACATTTATCTAATTAGGGTTTACTGAATAAATGTGAAATATAGACGAGGTAAGAGTTTTAGGGGACTTTTTTCAAAACAGGTGCAAGGTTTTGAGAGTCCTGTAGGGGCGAAGCATTTGGGCATAACCTATCGCTGAAACCGTAGATTTCCTATCCGAATGCTTCGCTCGCTTGCAACAAGGAAATAATTCATAATTTTAAGGAAGTCCCAGACAATAGAACGCCCCCCAGTAACGATAATCCTGAAAAGGCACTGCATCGGGAGCAAATTCGTCAAGCCACTTGATCAATTCGCCGATTTTCTGATAATTGGCTTGAGCAGTATTGACGTTGGGATCGTTAGTTTGGCGCATTTGTCGCCAAGTCTGATAAGCCTGCTTCAAATCGGCATCTAAACGGTCCCGCCAGTCTTTTTGGCAAGTCTCCCGCAGCGCTTGACGAGCCTGATGTAGAGCCGTTAAACGTTCCTCTCCGGCCCGCCGTGCGCGGTGGTACTCCCGGGAAAACAGCGTCGTAGCTAGATCAGCCACCGCCCAATGACTACTAATCACAGCACGAGCGCCCCCCAGCAGAAAGCCTGTACCTAAGCTAAGGGGTTCGTCCAGTAATTCCCGTCGCAGGTTTCCCTCTTGATCTCGTAAACTGGCAAAACTGAGACCGGTTTCACAACAGGAGAGAAACACTTCCGACAATTCGGGAAAACGCCACAGGGGACTAAGTAAATCCCGGAGGGTGACTTTTTGCTCTTCGGCTAGGAGGAGGTGGGAGTTGAGGGGATCATCGGGGCGGCTGGTGGCGTGGTGGCTGGAGAGCAAAGCCTGTACTTGTTTGAGCAATTGCTGATAAGAGTCGGGGGTGACTGTGCGCCCCTTTAGCCGCCGTTGGCGAGGCACATTCCAGGTTTGGGCGACCCACTCACACTCTAGGGGCGTATAGGGCAAATCCTCTGCGACTGATTTGTTCAAAGTTTTGTCTTTGTTCGACTGTCAGATGAACTTTATCTCGCCTACCTCTTCCCATGATTGATCTCCTTAGTTGAGCTTATCTATTACACTATTTTAGCTGTGTGAATTCACCAGTATATTTATATGAGAAAAGTTTAGGTATAGACATTTAACGCAAAATAGAACTGATTTCGCCTTGACAGATAAAAGCACCCCAATAATAAGGATTAGGATATTTTTTTCTCATTTCTAACTGAGCATTATGTAAAGCTTCTCCACGTCCTTCACCCCACAACAGACGACGATAAAATTCTGTCATTAATTCTTGTGTCTGTTGATCAGGAACTTTCCAGAGACTGATGACCAGTGTTTTTGCTCCTGCTAAGACAAAGGCTCGTCTCAACCCAAAAACTCCTTCTCCTGTCTGAACATCTCCTAACCCTGTTTCACAAGCAGAAAGAACCACTAATTCTGTTTCTGAAAGGTCTAGGTTAGAAACTTCCTCAGCCGTTAGAATTCCATTGCCAACTTCTGAAGGAGGACTAAACTGTTTCTGTTTCCAATTTGCTCCTGCAAAGGCTAAACCTGAACGTAATAAAGGATTTTCTTGTTGAGTAATTGGCGATTTACCTGCACTCAATAATTGTTATTGATGAAATGTTTCTGGTTGATCTTCTACAAAAAAACCATGAGTTGCAATATGTAAAATTAGGGGAGAGGTAATAGATTCTAGTTTTTCTTTGACTGCTTTTTCTGCTAACCAAGGCTCTACACCTAGCAAAGAAGCAATTTCAATTCCTTCTTGACGAGTTCCATCTAGTCTTTTAAATTCTAGCTTCTCTAAATCCAAATCACGAGATTGTCTTCCAGAAGAATTTAGTTCTTTATCTATTGCCAATGAATGTTGACCTAGACCATAATCAAAGTCTGGATCAGCTATGACGATTGCATCTGTGGCTTGTCTATCAGTTTTAAAGCCAAAACGCAGAATATCTTTACTCGAACTTAGATAACTAATAGAATAATTGTCAATTAATCGTTGACCATTATCTGTTGGTAAAATTTCAAAAGGTAAGCGCGTTAGGTCTCCATCAGGTGAGATAAATATATGTTGACAATCTCCAAGATTTTTTACTAAAGGATCAAAGACAGCTTTACGCAAAGCAATTCCACTTTCTCTGCTATTTTGCTTTTTCTTATCATTTTTTTGAGAAGAAATAACCTCTAAGTTACGTTCTTCATATTCTCCTATAATTGAAGACCTAAAGTTGGCAATCATCTTGTTAATTCGATCTCTTCCTCCTATTTTAATCATCTGAACATTCTCAGGATTTTCCGATGATAAAACAAACGCTACATAACGAAAGTAGGGTTGATATTCTAAAAGCATTTGAGGATTATCAGAATATTCTTCTCTGACTTCCTTCGCTTCTATTGGATCATATAACACAACAAATTCAACCAAAACATATTTTTTAGGAAGAGTTTTGCTAATTGTTAGGCCGATTCAAGTTTGAATTGCATCACTATCTGATCTACCTTTACAGAATACCTCATTAGGGGAACGATATTAGTAACCCTGATAAACCGAGAATTTGGCGACTGTTGTTCAAAGGCAATGGTTATTCCTATATTTTCCCAGCGTTACCAAAAAAAGAAGCTAAATTAACCTTTCCGGTTGTGATGGTTTATGAAAGAGATAATGGCGTTCAATTGACAATTCTTAATTCTTCCCTCTCCCAACCCTAGCATCTAAAACATAGAATGTAGGCTCTTCTAGGTTCTGTGTGAGCATGGTATAATAGTAACACAGAACAGGAGGTGGGTTATGTGGATAAATTTTGATCAACTCCTCGATTTACCAAATGTAACAGTGGTCAATTATCAAAAAATTGATGAGACAATTTT
>NZ_JADBUB010000046.1:0-19027 GCF_020245865.1 Microcystis sp. M169S2 | reverse complement strand
CTTCTAGGGTCTGTGTGATCAGCTTAACTTACATAGGATCGATCGATCTTTGTGTCCTTTGTGTCTTTGTGGTTCGTCCCACTCACTCGGCCGCAAAACTGTATTTTAGAATACATTTTACCCACCAAACCTAAGAGAGCCAAATTACTAGGAGCGATCGATTCTCCAGACAAACCGCTATCATAATATATCGCCCCCTCCCCACAGCAATGGAACAGCGATGACCACTCCAGACTGGCCAAACTTACTGCAGCAACTACTCGATCGAAAATCCCTTTCCCTTAACCAAGCTGAAGAATTAATGACCGGATGGTTAAACGGTCAGATTCCAGAAGTTTTATCGGGGGCGATTTTAGCGGCTTTGCAAGCAAAAGGAGTCTCGTCCGCCGAATTAGCGGGAATGGCCGGAGTTTTACGGCAACAATCTCGCTTAGAAGACCCTAAACCCCATACCACTCCCGTTATCGATACCTGTGGCACCGGCGGTGACGGGGCCTCAACCTTTAATATTTCCACTGCCGTGGCCTTTGTGGCGGCCGCCGGGGGCGTAAAAGTGGCTAAACACGGCAATCGCTCTGCCTCCAGCAAGGTCGGTTCGGCCGATGTTTTAGAATATCTTGGGGTTAATTTGAGCGCCCCTAGCGAGAAAGTAGCGGCGGCCTTAGATGGGGTGGGAGTTACCTTTCTTTTTGCCCCCGGTTGGCATCCAGCCCTGAAAAGTGTGGCTAATCTCCGCAAAACCCTGAAAGTTCGCACGGTTTTTAATCTTCTGGGCCCTCTAGTTAATCCTCTCCGTCCCACAGGTCAAGTTATCGGGGTTTATGACCAGCAATTTCTCACCCCGATGGCCACAGCTTTGGCACAAATGGGAACCCCAAAGGCGATTATTGTTCACGGCCGGGAAAAACTCGACGAGGTGGGGTTAGGAGATCTGACCGATATGGCTTTATTAAATAATGGCGAGGTGATTTCTGGGGCGATCGATCCCTTGTCAATTTCTATCCCCAGAGCCAGTTTAAATGCCCTTAAAGGCGGGGAAGTGCCAGAAAATGCCGAAATTCTCAAAAATGTCCTGCAAGGGGGGGGAATGCCGGCTCAACGGGATGCTGTGGCGATTAATGCCTCTCTTGCCCTACAGGTGGCAGAAAAGGTCACTTTTGGCGATCATGCTGCCGGTTTCGCCCTCGCTCGCGACATTTTAGCCAGTGGGTTAGCTTGGCAAAAATTAGAGGAGTTGGTTAAGTTTCTCGCTTAGGAAAATTCAAAGGAGACAGAAAGCAGAAGGCGGTCGGCAGAAGGCAGGAGATTATTTTTATTTATTCTCCTCGCTCCCATCTCCCCACACCCCACACCCCACACCCCACTTCCCCACCTCAATGCACTTACTGCATGATATAAATGCCTAAAGACGATGGTGAGCGGATTTCTGTTACAAACAATACAAAATTACCCAAGTTAAAAAGAATTAAATAACAAATAGAGACTAGGTAAATTACTAAATTTTTGCTAATGACGACAGTATTTTACAGAATACTTATTGTTAAATCCGGATTTCTTCATTTCTAACCCCCACCAACTAGAACAATTACACTCACAAACCAGAAGGAGATAGATTCGTGGTACAAGCACCTGAAAAAGATGGAACAACTCTCAATAAATTCGAGAAATTTAAAGCTGAAAAAGACGGACTAGCCATTAAAGATGAACTAGATCATTTTGCCCAAATCGGTTGGGAAGCAATGGATAAAACCGATTTAGAATATCGCTTAAAATGGGTAGGGGTTTTTTATCGTCCTGTCACCCCGGGCAAATTTATGATGCGTTTGCGGGTTCCTAACGGCATTATTAGCAGTGAGCAAATGCGCGTTTTAGGGGAAATTGTGCAGCGTTACGGCGATGATGGTAATGCCGATATTACCACTCGTCAAAACCTACAATTACGCGGTATTCGTATCGAAGATATTCCTGATATTTTCCAACGACTAAAATCCGTGGGCATGACTTCGGTACAATCGGGCATGGATAATGTCAGAAATATTACCGGTTCACCCATGGCGGGACTAGACGCAGATGAATTAATTGACACCAGGGAATTAGTCCAAAAAGTCCAAGATATGATTACCAACTGCGGTCAAGGTAATTATCAATTTACCAATCTGCCCCGCAAATTTAATATTGCCATCGAGGGGGGCCGGGATAACTCGGTTCATGCGGAAATTAACGATATTGCCTTTGTTCCTGCCTATAAAGAAGGAGAATTAGGCTTTAATGTCGTGGTGGGTGGCTTTTTCTCGGCTAAACGCTGTGAAGCGGCAATTCCCATGAATGTTTGGGTGAGACCTAATCAGGAGGTGGTGGATTTATGCCGAGGGATTTTAGAAGTTTACCGCGATAACGGATTGCGTGCCAATCGTCAAAAATCCCGTTTAATGTGGTTAATTGATGAGTGGGGAATCGAGGAATTCCGGACGCGGGTGGCTAATCACCTAGGTTATCCCTTGGCAACGGCAGCCGAAAAAGACGGTATTGACTGGGAAAAACGGGATCATTTAGGAGTTTTTCCCCAAAAACAGGAGGGATTGAGCTATATCGGTCTTTGTGTTCCCGTTGGTCGTCTATTTGCCGATGATATGTTCGATTTAGCCCGGATTGCCGAAGTGTATGGCAGCGGAGAATTGCGTTTAACTGTGGAACAAAACGTGATTATTCCCAATATAGCGGCTGAAAATATGCCGACTCTTTTAACCGAGCCTTTACTGGCTAAGTTTACCCCCAATCCCACTCCTTTACAACGAGCGCTCGTTTCCTGTACGGGGGCGCAATTCTGCAATTTTGCCCTGATTGAAACCAAAAATAAGGCTGTGGACTTGATTAGTCAGTTAGATGCTGAATTAAATATCCCCCGGGGTGTGCGTATGCACTGGACCGGTTGCCCTAACTCCTGCGGACAACCCCAAGTGGCAGATATCGGTTTGATGGGGACAAAAGCACGCAAAGACGGCAAAACCGTGGAGGGAGTTGACCTCTACATGGGGGGTAAAGTGGGTAAAGATGCTCACCTGGGAAGCTGTGTACAAAAAGGGATTCCCTGTGAGGATCTAAAATCGCTGTTAACCTCTATCCTCATCGAACAATTTGGGGCGACACCGAAAGGTTAATTAACAAGTTTCTCGATACGCTGAATGGGGGGTTTATCCCCTCTTTTTTTCTCTATCTCTGTTGGCTGAAATTGGCCGACCTCTTGCTATATTAGGGGGCAGATGGCAGCAGGAAAATTTTTATATATTTTCCTTCCAGATGGGAATCGTTACTTAGCTTCAAATTGGGCTTGTTTGCGAAGTAATTCCCCGATGGTTAAATTGGGTTGGGGTCTGCCCTCAAAAACCGTGCCTACCTCAAATTTTTGCAACTGTACCCGTGCCAAATGATAGGCCTCATCCGGTAGGGGAATATAACCAATACTATCTAATAAATTGGGAACTCGATCGAGATAATATTTAACAAATTTCTCTAAAGCGGGATTCTCTTGGGCTTTTTGGGCATTAACATAGATAAACAAAGGACGCGATAAAGGCTGATATTTACTATCCTCGACATTGCTGCGAGTTGGTTCAATACCATTAACTTTCAAAGCTTTTAATTTATCCCGATTTTGTTCATAGTAAGCATGGCCAAAATAGCCTAAAGCGTTGGGATCTTGACTGACGGCATTAACTAAAGCTTGGTCATCTTCACTAAAATTAAAGTCCCCACGACTGGCATCTTTGCCGTTAATTACATCACTAAAAAAATCGTAGGTTCCGGAATCTTTACCCGGCCCGTGAAGGGTAATCGGTTGGTCGGGCCAAGCGGGATTAATTTGATTCCAACGTTTGATTTTATTCTCGGCTGCTGGTTCCCAAATAGTTCTTAATTCCGTGGTGGAAATATCATCAACCCAGTTATTTTGGGGATTAACTACCACGGTTAAAGCATCAAAAGCGATCGGTAGTTCGATAAATCTTACCTTATTAGCATCACATTCTTTTAATTCTTCCACAGAAATTGGCCGAGAAGCATTATTAATATCCGTTTCTCCCGCACAAAATTTTCTAAAACCGCCGCCGGTTCCTGAAATATTAGCGTCAATTTTAACATCAGCCAAAACTTTGTTAGGGGTATTAGCTTTAAAATCTTCGAGAACTTTATCGGTAATTGGTGCTACGGTACTCGAACCATCGATTTTAATTGGTTTTAGGTCTTGAGGATTAATATTGGCACAAGCGGGGAAAAGTAGAGCAGTTCCTAGTATGGTTGCCACTACTTTGGTCGGACGAGATAGCTGAGTAAAAATTTCTAGCATAGGTGTCAACAAGGAGAAAGTAAAAACGGGTATTGGGGAGACTTTTCAGTTATCAGTGGGGAAGTGGGGAAGTGGGGAAGTGGGGAGAAAAAAGCTGAGGGATGATGACTAAAAACCTTAATCTTTTCTTTGTTGTTTTTACGTCACTACAATGGTAATGAAAGAGAAAAACCTAATCTAAACTGGAAAAGTCAGCGGCTTTACCCGCGACTTAAAACTAATGTTTAGTCAAAATAAATAGTAAAAGAAGTTGAGATTTTTGTCTAGTTATCGAGAAAACTTTTCTTGACAATACATTACGTTCTTTTATTCACTTCTTAACCTATTCTTTACCAAGCAGTGGTAACTTTTAGCGTAAGATTTAAGGCAGTTTACGGATCAAAATTAATCCTATGCCCAGCAGAAACAGAACCCATTTACTAACAGCCTTATCCCTAGTGACTCTAACAGCGACTTTAACCGCTTGTGGTGGCGGCGATACGGCGGGAACCAGCGGAGAGGGAAGCAATAGAATCGCCCAGGTTCCTCTGCAAGGAGAGGTCGCCCTCAATGGTGCGGGTGCTTCTTTTCCTGCACCCCTATATCAAAACTGGTTTGTCACCATCAATCAACTATTTTCCAAACTACTAATTAACTATCAATCTACCGGTAGCGGGGCGGGAGTCGAACAATTTATCCAAGGTACGATCGATTTTGGCGCTTCCGATGTGGCCATGAGTGACGAGGATATGGCCAGAGTTAGCCGTGGGGTTTTACTGCTACCGATGACGGCGGGAAGCATCGTTATGGCTTATAATTTGCCCGGAGTAGAAGGGCTGAAACTAAGTAGGGAAGCCTATGTAGGCATCTTTTTAGGCACGATTACCCGTTGGAACGATACCAAAATTGCCGCCGATAACCCCGATTTAAAACTACCCGATGAAGAAATTACCGTAGTTCACCGGGCAGACGGTAGCGGGACGACGGGAGTTTTTACTAAGTTTTTAAGCGCCGTTAGTCCCGAATGGAAAAAAAGTATCGGTGAAGGAAAAGCCGTACAATGGCCGACCAAAAAAGGTAAATTTCTCGGTGGTAGGGGTAATGAGGGAGTAACTGCCCTAATTCAACAAAATCAAGGCTCGATCGGCTATATTGAGTACGGTTTCGCTAAAAATAATAACCTGCCCATGGCCGCCCTGCAAAACCAAGCAGGTAAATTCGTTATCCCCGATGAAACCAACGCCGCTGCTACCCTCGCTAACGTTGAACTGCCTGAAAATTTACGCGCTTTTATCATCGATCCGCCGGGGGAAAATTCCTACCCCATTGTCACTTATAGTTGGATGTTAGTTTATAAAAAATACGACAATCCCCAAAAAGCTTTAGCAATGGAGGCGATGATCGAATTTGGACTCAATCAGGGACAGGAACAGTCCGCCGCCCTTGGTTATATTCCCCTGCCGAAAAATGTCCGCCAACGAGTAGCCGCCGCTGCTGATGTCATCTATCCTGATTACACGATCAAGGTGGATTAGTCCCCGAAAAAATGTATTCAAAGTTACAATAATAGTGTAGAAAGGCCAATTTCGACCTTAGCTACCTCAAACTAGCTGGATTTTAACCCTAATCATGAGTGCGCCCACAGTTTCGCCCGACTCAAATTTTAAAGAACGTCCAGAATCGGAAAAAATCCTCGATAAAGGCTTTGTGGGATTAACCACCGCCTTTGCCATCGCTATTGGGCTGATTTTGCTCCTGATTGCTCTAGTTATTTTTATTCGGGCCCTACCAGCGATTCAAAGCTTTGGTCTGGGATTTTTGACCAGTAGCGCTTGGAATCCCGTGCGCGGTCGGGAAGAATTCGGAGTTCTGCCCGTTATCTACGGAACTCTCGTTAGTTCTCTGATTGCCCTCCTGATTGCCGTTCCCCTCGGTATCGGTTCGGCCATTTTTTTAAGCGAAGATTTTATTCCCTTAAATGCGCGGACAATTTTGGTTTTTCTCGTACAACTTTTGGCCGCTATTCCCAGTGTTGTTTACGGATTATGGGGTATCTTTGTATTGATTCCTATCCTCAGACCCCTTGGTAACTGGTTAAATGCTAATTTTAGTTGGATTCCTCTGTTTAGTACTCCTTTAGGGGGTCCTGGAATGTTACCGGCGGGGGTTATTTTAGCAATTATGATCCTGCCGATTATTATCGCTATCTCTCGCGACTCTTTGGCCGCTTTACCGCCGGATCTAAGGCAAGCTTCCCTAGGCTTGGGGGCCACCCGTTGGGAAACGATTTTTCGGGTCTTAATTCCTGCCGCTTTTTCTGGGATTGTCGGGGGGATTATGTTAGCTTTAGGGCGCGCTTTAGGGGAAACCATGGCAGTAACGATGATTATCGGCAATTCTAACCGCATTAGTGCCTCTATTCTCGCCCCTGCTAACACGATCGCTTCCTTATTGGCTAACCAATTCGCCGAAGCATCGGGAATGCAAGTATCGGCACTCATGTATGCGGGTTTTGTTCTCTTGGTTTTGACCCTAGTAGTCAATATCTTCGCAGAATTAATCGTTAATCGCGTCAAAGCTAAGTATTAAGCCATCAAGAGGCGGTCGGCAGTATTTAGGAGCCAGTATTCAGGAGATTGCTTTTATTTATTCCCCCCACACCCTACACCCTACACCCTACACCCCATCTCCCCATTTCCCCACTGATAACTGATATGGATAGTGCGAATTTAGGCAATAATCTCAAAAAGAAACCGAGTAGTCCTCGATCGCTATTGGGGACAATTATGACCGTTCTCTCGGCTTTATGTTTAGCTGTCACCGTGATTCCCCTTTTTGCCGTCCTAGGCTTCGTTTTTGTACAAGGGGTGGGTCGTTTAAACGCCAATCTCTTTACTAAATTACCGCCACCGCCGGGTTTAGGAGGAGGAGGCATCGCTAATGCCATTTTAGGTACAATTATCGTCGTTGCCCTGGCTACAGCGATCGCAGTTCCCATCGGCGTTTTAGCGGCGGTTTATCTCTCGGAATTTAGCGGTGATAACAAACTTGCCCAGGGTGTGCGCTTTGCTACCAACGTTTTAGCGGGTGTCCCTTCGATTATTGTCGGGGTTTTCGCCTTCGGTTTGTTAGTTGCGCCCTTATTTGGCGAAGGAACAGCCCTTTTAGGCTTTTCTGCCCTGGCCGGTTCGATCGGTTTAGCGGTGTTAATGTTACCGACTATTATTAGAACCACCGATGAGGCTTTAAAAATCGTTCCCCAAGACATCCGCTGGGCAGCCATGGGTTTAGGGGCCTATAACTACCAAACCGTCCTAAAAATCGTCCTTCCTGCGGCAGTTCCCGCTATTTTAACCGGTGTAACCTTAGCAATTGCTAGGGCTGCTGGAGAAACCGCCTCCTTAATTTTTACGGCATTATTCTCTAACTTTTGGCCCCGGGGTGTCTTTGAACCGATTGCCACCCTTTCGGTCCTAGTTTTCAACTTTGCTACTGCCCCTTTTGCCCCTCAACAGCAATTAGCTTGGGCAGGTGCTTTAATTCTGGTGTTTTTGGTGTTGGTAACTAACATTTTATCCCGTTTAGCCACGCGCCAGAAAACCTATTAAGTCAAGGAAAAAGTAAAAAGGGATATTTAAGTAAAAATCTACCTATCTTTCCAATTCCTCAATTATCCAAATTCAAGGTAAATAATTTATGCTAACTAATCGCACTACCCAATCAACTGCAACCGTTTTAAAGGTGGATAAGGCTAATATTTACTATGGTAATTATCGAGCAGTGCGGGACGTTTCGATCGATATTCCCAAAAATAGAGTCACCGCTTTTATCGGACCCTCTGGCTGTGGAAAAAGTACCATTCTCAGGTGTTTTAATCGTCTCAATGATTTAATTCACGGTTTTCGTATTGACGGCAAAGTTTTTTATCATAACCAAGATATTTACTCTCAAGAGGTGGATCCGGTCGAAGTAAGAAAATACATCGGTATGGTGTTCCAGCGCCCTAATCCTTTTCCCAAATCCATCTATGATAATGTGGTTTACGGAGCGCGATTAAATGGTTATAAAGGCGATTTAGATGAATTAGTAGAAACTTCCCTGCGTCGGGCAGCTCTCTGGGAAGAAGTAAAAGATAAACTGAAAGAAAGCGGTTTTTCCCTATCGGGGGGACAACAACAAAGATTATGTATTGCTCGCACTATTGCCGCTCAACCAGAAGTATTATTAATGGATGAACCCTGTTCGGCACTCGATCCAATTTCAACTTTAAAAGTTGAGGAATTAATGCACGAGTTAAAAGAACGTTATACAATTATTATTGTTACTCACAATATGCAACAAGCCACCAGAGTAGCAGATTTAACGGCTTTTTATAACGCTGAACCCACCGATAAAGGTGGGAAAATTGGTTATCTAGTCGAGTTTGATCATACGGACAAAATCTTCAGTGATCCTCAAGAACAAGCAACTAAAGATTATGTCAGTGGACGTTTTGGCTAAATCAGTTATCAGTTCTCAGTTATCAGTTTTTTTCTTCCCACTTCCCAAATTCATAATTCATAATTGATAATTCATAATTCCCACTTCCCCTTCTCCCTTTTCCCCAACACCTATTCCTTTGAAAATTATGTATAGTACCGATGTTGTCACCGATGCAGTTTTGAGAACCAAAGACTTAAATGTTTACTACGGTTCTAATCTCGCCGTTCGTGATGTTAACCTTGATATTCCTGAGAAAAAAGCGATCGCTTTTATCGGTCCCTCTGGCTGCGGAAAAAGTACGGTTTTGCGCTGTTTTAATCGCATGAATGATCTGGTTAAAAGTGCCAAAATTGAAGGAAAAGTTACCTTTCGCGGTCAAGATATTTATGGTAATTCCGTTAATCCTATCGGGTTACGCAGTCGCATCGGTATGGTTTTTCAGAAACCCAATCCTTTTCCTAAATCTATCTATGAAAATATCGCTTTTGGGGCGCGCTTAAATGGTTACATCGGCGATATGGATCAATTAGTGGAGGAATCTTTAAAAAAAGCCGTTCTCTGGGATGATGTTAAAGATAAACTCAAAGAAAGTGGTTTAGCTTTATCGGGGGGACAACAACAAAGGTTATGTATTGCTCGCGCTATTGCGGTTAAACCAGAAGTTGTTTTAATGGATGAACCCTGTGCGGCACTCGATCCAATTTCTACCCTAAAAATTGAGGAATTAATTCACGAATTGAAAACCCAATATACTATAGTTATTGTTACTCATAATATGCAACAAGCGTCGCGGGTTTCTGATTTAACGGCTTTTTATAATGCTGAACCGACCCCAAAAGGTGGTAAAGTGGGTTATTTAGTGGAATATGATCGCACCGAGGTTATCTTTCAAAATCCCGCTCAAGAGTCCACTAGAGATTATGTTAGCGGTCGTTTTGGTTAAGATCACAGCAATAATAGCTAAAATAAAAGTTGATAGGGTGAGTTAATCTCACCCTATTTTAAGTTTCTAAAACTTGGCTTTCTGGCGTAGTAATTCGGCTAAAGTCACATCGAATTTTGAGTGTCCCCCGAAAACTGTTCCCGCTTCCCCGTTAAAGAAAGTGACCTTGGCTAAATGATAATGCTCACCGCTCAGGGGAATATAACCGACCTCTTGAACGATATTTTGAGCTTGACTGAGATAATACTCGACAAAACGCTGTAAATCCTTATTAGACTGGGCTTTTTGGGCGTTAACGTAGATAAATAAAGGACGGGCTAAGGGTTGATAGGTGGATTGTAGCACCGTTTCCCGGGAGGGCAAAACAGCCCCTTTACCACTGTCTATTGCTAAAGCTTTTAAGTTCGCCGCTTGTTTTTCGTAGTAAGCTAGACCAAAATATCCCAGGGCGTTGGCATCTTGACTAACTCCTTGGATTAAAGTGTCGTCATCTTCACTGGCAACGTAATCGCTGCGGCTAACATCTTCTTCTCCTACCACCGCTTCCGTAAAATAATCGAAAGTTCCCGAATCTTTGCCCGCACCAAAGAGATTGAGGGGTTTATCTGGCAATCCCGATCGCACCTGACTCCATTTGGTAATTTTACCCTGGGCCGCAGGTTCCCAGATTTTTTTTAATTCCTCTAAAGTGATGCTGTCAATCCAAGTATTTTCTTTATTGACTGCGATGGTGAGTGCGTCAAAGGCGATCGGCAATTCGATAAATCTAATGTTATTCCGATTACAGGCTTCGATCTCATCGCTGCGAATCGGTCGCGAAGCATTGCTAATATCGGTTTTTCCAGCGCAAAACTGCCGAAATCCGCCAGTAGTACCCGAAAAGTTGACGCTTATATCCGCAGACGGCTGTTTTTGTTTTTTGTATTTATCGGCGACAGCTTTGGTGATCGGGTAAACGGTGCTAGACCCATCAATAATAATTGATTTGTTTGATTGGGAGTCAACGGGAGCGCAAGCAACTAAAACACCAGCACTAACAAAAATAAGAGCCTTTTTGAGCAATTTATCGAGATTTATCAGCATTTATCCATCCCCTTGCTTTTCTGGGAGTCAGAAAAATCTATCTCCATCATTTCAAAAAAAATTGATTTGATGTAAAAATTCTACCAAAAAGATAACAAACTTAACAGTAGCGAAAAGCAGCGGTGGCCCTGTTTGCCTTCACACACCTAGATAGGGTCTGCTGAAAAAGTTTTTCGTGGGGGCAGGGTGTGGGGTGTGGGGTGTGGGGTGTGGGGTGTGGGGCGTAAAGTCTAAAAGCCTTATCCAACAAGATTTGGCTCTTCTAGGTTCTGTGTGATAAGTTTAACTTACATAGGATCGATCGATCTTTGTGTCCTTTGTGTCTTTGTGGTTCGTTCCACCCCCTCGCTAGGAGAAATGTATCTTAGAATACATTTTACCCACCAAAGCTGGGAGAGCCAAGATTTTTAGATTTATTCAGCAAGCCCTAGATAAAAAGCTTTGTCCGGGCAATTTCTCCCCAACAGATGGTTTAAATTAAGATTTCATCCTTGACATAGATACAATGGATTTTTGTCTTTATCGATCTAAATTATTGCCAAAAGCTGTGAACTTTTTAAATTAAACTTAACCGAAATTTTACCCAATCTTAACCAAAAAAATCCCCAATATTTCTAGATTTAAAAGTAATATTTATGCCTTAAACTATATTTTGAAGAAAGTTCAACTTTCTCCAATTGTGCAGGATTCTTCAACCGGAAAACTTATGATATTCTCAACTGCTACCCTAACTCGTGTGTGTGCTGTCTCCTTCGCCACGGCAGCGGCCTTAGCAGGGACGATGGGAGAAACCCTCGCCCAAACCCTGAACGGTGCAGGAGCCTCCTTTCCCGCGCCCCTATACCAGCGTTATTTTGCCGACTATAAAAACGCCACTGGTGTCACCGTTAACTATAATTCCGTCGGTAGCGGCGCTGGTATCCGGCAATTTATCGCTGGAACCGTCGATTTTGGGGCTTCCGATGCCGCTCCTTCTTCCTCGGAAAAAAGCCAGATGAAAAACGGTTTATTGCTGGTTCCCACCGCCGGAGGAGCCGTCGCTGTGGTTTATAATCTGCCTGGGGTAAATAACCTGCAAATTTCCCGGGCTAACCTCGGTAAAATCTTCAGTGGTGAGATCACCAACTGGAGACAAGTGGATCCGAAACTGCCCAACCGACCCATTAAAGTGGTGGTTAGAGCCGATGGTAGCGGTACTACCGAGATTTTTACCTCTCACCTGAGTGCGATTAGTCCTTCCTTCAAAAGTAAAGTGGGAACCAGCAAAGAACCTAACTGGGGTTTTACCGTTCTCAAAGGACCGAAAAATGATGGTGTGGCGGCCCTGGTTAAACAAACAGAAGGCTCGATCGGTTACGTTCAAGATACCTTTGCCCGCAAAAACGAAGGGGCAACTATGAGAACCGCCAAAGTTCAAAATAAAGCCGGTCAATTTGTCGAACCCAGTCTCGCCCAAGCTAACAAGGCGATGGAAGGGATCAAATTTAACGCCGATTTTACCGCTAATATGGACGATCCGAGCAGTGGTTATCCGATCGTCGGGATTACTTGGTTATTAGTACCGAAAGACTACGCTGATAACAAAAAAGCGGCGGAAATTAAAAGACTGTTGACTTGGATTCTCACCACCGGTCAAGGTATTAACAATCAATTGGAATTTACCCGGATTCCCCAATCGGTGACTCAAAAAGTTTTAGCCGAAGTTAACAAAATTAAATAAATAGGGTTTGCTGAATAAATGTGAAATGTAGGTAAGGTAAGGGTTTTGTGGCTTTTCTCGCGAAACAGGTGCAAATTTTGAGAGAATCGTCGTTCAAAACCTTGTGTCTTCATCGGCCCGCGTCCTGTAGGGGCGAAGCATTCGGGCAATAACCTATCGGTGAAACCGGAGATTTTCTAACCGAATGCTTCGCCCGTACTTTTTCAGCAAGCCCTAAATACTTTTGTATTAGTTTAGGCTTGATTGTCACCGCTTTCCAGTAAAATGGAAAAAGTTACCGGTTAAGTCCATAACTAATAACTGCAAGTATTTCTTTTCTGTGGGCTGAACAATGTTCAGCCCCTACAGTTGCGTTTTCAACAACTGATAACTGGTAATCGCTCTCTACTTTATGGCTAATTTTTCTGAATCCGTCGAGTCCTTGGACGTCTCGGCGGCCAATCTTAACGAAAACCCCGGCACTGCGGGTTTATTTGATCGCATTTTTACGCTCCTAGTCTGGATTTGTGCCGCCTCCGGTTTAATTTTTCTGCTCTGGATGGCCTGGATTGTTTTTCAGGATGCGCGGCCGGCGATCAATGAATTCGGTTGGGGATTTCTCTGGGGAACCACTTGGGATGTGAACGTCCTCAAATTTGGTGGTTTACCCTTTATTTTCGGTTCCGTTGTTTCCTCGATTCTGGCTCTTTTATTAGCTATTCCCCTCAGTGTTGCCGTTGCTTTAACCACTAGCGAGAATTATTTACCAGCAAGTGTCCGTTATCCCATCGGTTTTCTGGTGGAATTAATTGCCTCGATTCCTAGCGTAATTATCGGGTTATGGGGGATTTTTGTGCTAATTCCCGTGCTTAAACCCCTGCAAGAATGGTTATTTCAAAATTTTGCTTGGTTCCCTTTGTTTAATACCCAACCTTTGGGACCAAGTATGCTGATCGCCGGTGTCATCCTGGCCATCATGATCGTGCCGACTATTTCCGCTATCAGTCGCGATGTCTTGCTTACCGTCCCCCCGGAATTACGCAGCGCCTCCATGGCCCTAGGTGCCACTCGTTGGGAAACCATCTGGCGCGTGCTGTTGCCGGCGGCCAGTTCTGGCATTATCGGGGCGATTATCCTCGGTTTAGGGCGCGCTTTAGGGGAAACTATGGCGGTGGCCATGGTAATCGGTAACTCCTCGATTATTACTCCCTCCCTCTTGGCCCCCGGTTATACTATTCCTGCTGTACTAGCTAATACCTTCCCAGAAGCTTTTGAAAAAATCCACATCGGAGCTTTGATGTATTTAGCTTTGATTCTATTTGTTATTACCTTGTCCGTCAATAGTGTAGCGGCTTTATTAGTACAGTTTATCAACCGCAATCGTTAATTTTATGAATCAAGGAGCTTTTCCCGAAGAAGATTTACAGCAACCCCTGTCACCGTGGCGACATTTTTTTACCAACGGTCTCACGGGTTTAGCGATCGCTCTTAGTGCCATCGCCATTCTGCCTTTATTCGCTATCCTCTTTCAAATTGTCAAAGAAGGTTTACCCGGATTCAATTGGCAAGTTTTCACCTCTTTACCCGCCCCAGTTGGCTCCGATCCTAGTGTTCCCAACGGTTTCGCTAATGCGATCGTGGGTACTTTAACCATGGTCGGTTTAGCATCCCTCGGCAGCATACCTCTGGGGATTCTCACCGGGGTTTTTCTCTCGGAATTCGCTCGGGGTTCCAAAATTGGCGGTATTCTGCGCTTTGCGATCGTGGTGTTGAGTAGTACCCCTTCCGTTATTGTCGGGGTGTTTTCCTTCGGGGTTTTGGTGTTAACTACCAAACAATTTTCCGCCGTGGCGGGGGCCTTTGCTTTGGGGGTGATTATGTTGCCCATCGTCGCTTTAACCACGGAAGAGGCACTAAAACTAATACCCATGTCCTACCGTCTCGGTTCCTCCGCTTTGGGGGGTTCCCGTTTCGATACGGTATTTCGCATTGTCCTGCCAGCAGCGATCGCACCGATTATGACCGGGATATTATTAGCGGTGGCCCGGGCTGCCGGAGAAACTGCCCCCTTAATGTTTACGGCTTTATTTAGTCAATTTTGGCAAGAAAGTCTTTGGTCGCCCACACCGGCTTTAACGGTGTTGATTTATAACTACGCTAGTTCCCCCTTTCCTGAACAAAATTCCTTGGCTTGGACAGCTTCTTTAGTCCTGATTATCTTAGTTTTAATTACTAGCCTTCTTTCCCGTTTTGTCACTCGTAAACGCTCAAATTAAGCATTTTTCTTATGATCGATTCCTCTCTCATGAACAGTCCTACGTCTCTAGCTAATTCGGCGATCAAAGTCGAAAATCTCAGCTTTTTCTACGGTAGCAAAAAAGCCCTGGAAGGTGTTTCTTTAGAAATCCCGCAAAGGCAAGTAACCGCCATGATCGGCCCCTCCGGTTGTGGTAAATCCACTCTCTTAAAAGCCCTCAATCGTATCGGGGAATTAGAGGGGCAAGTGACAGTTAAGGGGAAAGTTAGGTTTTTTGGCCAAGATATCTACGCCCCCAAAGTTAACCTTCATACCTTACGGCGACAGGTGGGCATGGTGTTTCAGCGTCCTAACCCTTTTCCCGCCAGTATTTACGATAATATTGCCTATGGTATTAGAATTTATCGTTCCGCTAGTCGCAGTGAATTAGATGGGATTGTGGAATCAGCTTTAAAAGGAGCTGCTCTTTGGAATGAAGTTAAAGATCTGTTGAATAAATCCGCTTTAGGATTATCGGGGGGACAACAACAAAGATTGTGTATTGCTCGCGCTTTGGCAGTAAAACCAAAAGTATTATTAATGGATGAACCTTGTTCTGCTTTAGACCCTCTTTCTACCCTCAAAGTCGAGGAATTAATCCATGAATTGAAAGAACAATACACGATCGTGATTGTCACCCATAATATGCAACAGGCCTCTAGAGTATCCGATCGCACGGCCTTTTTTAATGCCGATGAAACCCGCGTCGGTCGTTTGGTGGAATGTGATGCCACCCAGAAAATTTTCACCGATGCAGTTAATCAACAAACTCGCGATTATGTAGCCGGTAGATTCGGTTAATTGGTCTTGTCAGGGGGCAGTCCCGATGCCAAAGTTGGCACCGCCAAGCCTGAAATTAAGGCTAAGACAAAAAGGTTGTTTCCTCAATAGAGCTTTCTAGCCTGAGAGTCAGTCGAATCAGGATACCCAGAGGCATCGCCAATTGTCGCTACCAATCCCTTTCAAGGTCAAGGTAAGCACGCAAGTCAGAATCTACCAGTAGAGGTATCCATATTCAGCAGACCCTAAATAAAAATAATCTCCTGACGACCGACTCCTGAACACAGTCTCCCGTCTCCCGCCCATTGCCCTTGCCTAGCGGTTCAGGGGGGATTGTGTAAAAATAAGAGAAGATCGGTTTTTTTTTACTAAACCTATGGCCACTTCTTCCATTGCCGTTAGAGAATTACCTCTCTTTCCCCTACCCGAAGTTGTTTTATTCCCGGGTCGTCCTCTGCCCCTGCACATCTTCGAGTTTCGCTATCGGATTATGATGAATACGATATTGGAAGAAGATCGCCGTTTTGGGGTCTTAATGGTAGATCCGTCCACGGGAGAAATTGCTAAAGTGGGCAGTTGTGCGGAAGTTGTCCGTTGTCAACGTCTCCCAGATGATCGCCTAAAAATTCTCACCATCGGTCAACAGCGCTTCCGTGTCCTAGAATACGTCCGGGAAAAACCTTATCTCGTCGGTTTAGTGGAGTGGATTGAAGATGTCCCCACCACCCAAGATCTGCGACCTCTGGCCACAGAAGTGGATCGACTGCTGCGGGATGTGGTTCATCTCTCAGCCAAATTAACCGCTCAAAAAATTGAACTCCCTGACGATTTGCCCAGTCTTCCCCTGGAATTATCCTACTGGGTGGCGGGTAATCTCTACGGTGTGGCCGGGGAACAACAAGCTTTATTGGAAATGCTCGATACAGTCAGTCGTCTCCAACGAGAATCGGAAATTCTCACCTCAACCCGCAATCATCTGGCCGCTCGCACGGCTCTTAAAGATGCTTTAAATTAATAATCTTCAGGTTTTTCAGCTGCGGGAGAGGGAAATGGGGAAGTTATTTCAGTGAACAGTGAACAGTGAACAGTAATCAGTGAACTGATAACTCATACTAAATCCGTTGAGTATAGGCTACTTATGAGGACAGGCAATAGGCAATAGGCTTCGGCCGTGAGCTCAGCCGAACGGCAATAGGCAAAAGGAGCAATAGATAATCAGTTTTTAATAACCAGATTTAGTATCACATCTGAAAACTGATGACTTACCCACTGATAACTGATAACTGATAACTGTTAATCTGGGGATTACCTAATGTTTACCTTGATACAGTAAAGTGGGGTTAAAATTGCTATCCCCTCACCCAGGAGAACTTTGATCATGTTGCTGACCTATAATCCCAACGTCTCACCCTTCCGAGAAGACTATAGCGAGAGTCGTCGGCTCCACTTTTATGATCGCGGGGAAAATATTCCTCTGGTGGCCGATGGAGTCTGGCAAGTTTATCGGGGTATGGCGCAACTAAGTCAAGTATCTGAGAGTGGAGAGGAAATTTTACTAGGCTGGGTTCATTCATCCCACTTTTTTGGCTTAAATTTGACCCATCTGGAATCCTATCACGCCAGAGCCTTGTCGGAACTTTACCTAAAATGGTACACGATCGCCGAAGTGGAAAACTCGGTGGAATTAACTAGGATGATGTTAAATCAAATGATCCGTCGTCAACAACAAACGGAATCCCTACTGGCGATCGCAGGACTCAAACGAGTGGAGGAACGTCTTCAGCAGTTACTACAGTTATTAAAGCGGGAAATGGGAGAACCAATCGCCCAAGGCAGTCGTTTAAAGATCCGTTTAACCCATCAAAATCTCGCCAATGCTATCGGTACCACGAGGGTAACGGTGACGCGTTTATTAGGGGAATTTCAGCGTCAGGGATGGGTGAGCAGCGATGGCGATCGCCATTTAATTATTCACGATTAAGTCAGTCCCCCCCATAATAAGTACCTAAGCAAAATTAATTACACATATCTAACCACCTCTTGCCTCTTGCCTTTTGCCTTTTGCCTTTTGCCTATCTTCACTAGGAAATTAATTTTGCATGACTACTTAGACTCCCCGCGCAAGTCCACTAATTGCCAAGCCAATTTGGCAGCTCCCACCATCCCGGCGCGATTACCTAACTCGGCCGTTAATACATCTAATCCTTCTCTGGAACTAGGTAAAACCCGTCTTTCGATTTCTGTGAGGAGAGAGGGAAAGAAAAACTTAGCACTGGCACTAATACCGCCGCCGATAATTACCGCCTCTGGGGTGAGAACATAGAGTAAACTGGCGATACCAGCCCCCAGTAAACAACCGTAACCCTGCCAGAATTCTAAAGCCTCTCGATCGCCTTTTTCGGCCAATTCCGCCAATTGCTTCGGTTCTTTGCCAGTCATCCGGCGAATAGCTTGCAGGGAGGTGTACTGTTCCAAGGAACCCTGATTACCGCTATTGCACAATGGACCGTCAAAATTGAGGGTTATTAAGCCTAATTCTGCGGCCGTTCCCTTGCTGCCCACAAATAAGTTACCATCGAGGATAATTGCCCCTCCTACTCCCGTCCCCAAGGTCAACAGGATCAAGTTTTGAAAGCGTTTGCCCGCTCCTAACCAAGCTTCTCCCAAACCGGCACAATTGGCATCATTGGCTAAAATTGTCGGCATTCCCGTGCTTTCTTCTAACCAATCGGCGAGGGGAATATCCCGCCATCCTGCCAAATTAATCGCTATTTTGGCAATTCTTCCCTGAGCATCCGTCGGCCCCGGCGTTCCCACACCGATGGCTTGACAACTTTTATCTAAATTTACTTGACAAATGCCTTGATGTATGGTGTGGGCGACTTCTTTGGGTGTAGCGGGTTGGGGAGTGGGCAAGGTGAGAGATTCGAGACAATTGCCCTCTTGGTCAAATTTACCAATTTTAATAGCAGTTCCACCTAAATCGACACCTATTACTGTTTTCACCATCGGGCTTTCCTTGTTACTCTGGGAATAGCTAGGTTTATTATCACTCTTTTTGCCGGTTTTTTCGCGGTTAGATGTGATTGAGGATAATTCGGCTAAACCGGCAAAACTGGCTAATTGATTAGCCCAAATTTCTCCTATACTTTGGACACCGGCAGCTTAACTCCTGATTTTTCCCCATTTTTAAGTAGGTAGGCGTTAAAAATTATCCGATGCCCCCCTTATTAAGCTGTCCTTTATAGGGATCTTTCTTAACAATTTTTGCAGTAAGCACTCCAACCCTTATCCTGACTTGATTTCAGTTTTTTCTTTGTCAGTAAGGGTGTCAACAAGGAATATTACAAATTGTTAACCGAGTCTTGAAAGCCTTGTGCTACAAAGGTTTGAAATGTTAAGAAAGATGTGACTAAAGGACAG
>NZ_JADBUB010000045.1:0-8446 GCF_020245865.1 Microcystis sp. M169S2 | reverse complement strand
GTGGGGTGTGGGGTGTGGGGTTTTACCAGTTTTGAGGTGGCCAATTACCTAATTTTCAGGGAAAAAGTGCCTAAATTTCCCCCCGATCACTCCCATATCCAGTACTTTTTGATTGACAAAAGGTCTAAAAGTCTTACCCAAAAAGGTTTTTAGATTTATTCAGCAAGCCCTAGTTAGCTAAAAAACATTTATAGCGTTTTTCAGTCTGCTGAGGTACAAAAGTTATGGGTTTTAGGCAAAAGGGAAGAAAAATATGTGTACCTCACTAGCTTAGGAAACGCTATAAGAGAACGTTCGTAAATTAATGTAAAGAAGATGGATTGTTTCTCGCCGCTCCCCGATACCTTTTAAACAGGATTTATTTTAATACATCTGTGCTACTAGGGCGCAGAATCTGCGCCCTAGATACCTTACTATCCTAGCGGGTTAAGGCCGCGCCTCTTGCGTATAAAGTGCGGGCGTAATCGGTCCAAGTACCCTGGCCCCAATAACGGAAACAACTGGTTTGCACGAGCAAATTATAAAGCAGTGCCTCCAGATAATCCGGTCGTCGGGTAAAACTAGGATCCGCCTGTACTAAAGGATCATATTTCTCGTGGAATTGAGCGCTTAATTGGTTCATCGGTTCGAGGACATTTTCGTAACCGCGCACCCAACTGAGATCATTTGTCCAAGATGCCCCATCCATGCTAAAACGGTGGTCGGTCTGTTTTAACTCAGCGATCGCCTGTTCCACTGCTTCCGGGGTAGCGGCATCCGGATTAACTCGCTGCCAGATTTTATGCTGGTGTACGGCTTGAATTGGGGGATAATCTTGGGGATTAACGCCAGCAGCCTCGATTAACTCCAGATATTCCGTGCCGTTAAATCCTGCCACACTGGAACCCCCCTGCATTTCCCGCCAAGGATTGGGAAAATCGCGAGGAAATTCATTCATCATCACGCCACCGTTTTCACCGTCGGCAATCTGGGAACCTAGGGAAGGAACCCAAACGCCGCCGATTTGCTGTTTACCTCGGCATTTAGCCTCGTGGTAGGGTTGCATTTGGGCAACTAATTTGGTGTCGGAACCCTGGGTTTTAATCAAAGCAGTAATCGCAATCACTTCCCCGCGAGAATTACGGGCCACCAGGCGATTAGGAATATATTTTTGTTCCTGACTCAATCCCGAACCGTCGAGATTTTCCACCGAGTGTTCCTGTACCAATAACCAACGATAGCCGCATTCTTTCAGAGCTTTAATATACTCGTAGAGGGTATCGGGATGGTTAGGAAGGTGCATTTCCGGGGGAGAGAACCCTTTGACTCGTTTCAGAGCATCCGGGCCAAAAATCGAGGCAAAATAGGTTTGCCATGCTTGCATCTGTAATTTTAGATCGGGAATCGGTGTGGAAGGAGCCACCGCATGACTCCACATTGTCCCCAACCATTCCACATAGGGTTGATATTGACTGTTACAGGTGATTAATTTGAGTTTATCGAGGATATCCTGCCGTCCCATCTGTACCAAACCCCAGAGGAGATTGCCGGAATAATCGAGCATAATCCGGGGATTACAGCCTTCCGCCACCAATTCCGGGATAAAATCACCCATGCGACTGTAACACCAGGCAAAAACGCTGGCATTATGATTATCGCCATCCCCTTGATTCTCGAACATATGCTGGAGATTGCAGATTAATTCCCCGTTAACACCCGCCGGGATAGTGGGTTGGTGCATATGCAAGGCACAGGCAAAACCAGCCTTAATATTGTCTAATTTGAGATTTGTTGTCGGTAAAAAGATCGGATCATCGTGATTAACAATCGCTGCGATTTCCTGTTCCCAACCGCAAATAGTTGGTAGTCCGGGGCGTATTTCCGTGATAGGGTTCGATTTCGATGATACGGGTGTAGCGATCATAATTTTTCAGGCGAATAGATTGAGATAGTTTGTCCCCACTCTCCCAGGGACAACTTTTTTTTACTGGCAACAGGTCACTCCTGACTGTTCACTGCTAACTGAGCTAAGAGTGCGGACTTGATCCTATCCCATTTATACTGGGAGTAACCCCCTCCAGACACAAGCCTTCGTAACTCGTTAAAAATCAAGATGATTCTTTACTGAACTTAACCGATCCTCGCACTATGATACAAACAACTATCCGCCCTTTTACCTGTAACCTTTAACCATGTTCTCGGCGACTACCGAAATTCTTGTTATCTTCTTCCTCATCCTCCTCAATGGAGTCTTTGCTCTCTCGGAAATTGCCATTGTCTCGGCCCGCAAAGTCCGTTTGGAACAATTAGCCAGAGATGATCGACGGGCGGCGGTGGCCTTAAAATTGGCCAATGATCCCAATCAAATTTTATCGACGGTGCAGATTGGCATTACCCTCGTGGGTATCTTTGCCGGGGCCTACGGAGGAGCTAATTTATCGGTCAGTGTGGCGCAATTATTGGCGCAAGTTCCTGTTTTAGCCCCCTACAGTCAAGCTTTGGGATTAGGATTAGTGGTGTTAATTATTACCTATCTATCCCTAGTGGTGGGGGAATTAGTGCCGAAACGGTTAGGTTTAAGTAATCCTGAAAAAATCGCTATCCTCGTTGCTGATCCTCTGAATAGGTTATCCAAAATTGTTTCGCCCGTTGTCCATCTTTTGAGTCAATCGACTAATCTGATTCTCGGTTTGTTGGGGATTAGCGGTAATAATAATGATTCCCCCATTACGGAAGAAGAATTGAAAATTATGCTTAAACAGGGAACCGAAGCGGGAACCTTTGAGGAAGCAGAACAGGATATGGTGGAAAGGGTGTTAGGATTGAGCGATCGCCGAGTAAGTCAGATTATGACCACGCGTCCGGATGTTGTTTGGTTAGATTTGGAAGATAGTGCCGAAATTAACCGCCAGAAGCTAATTGAGAGCAATCATAACCGTTTTCCTGTGTGTCAGGGCAGTTTAGATGAGGTTTTGGGGGTAATTGAAGTCACAGACTTATTAGCGGATTGTTTAACCGGTGAAAGTTTCGACCTAACGAAGGATTTACAGCAGCCGCTTTTTGTGCCGGAAAGCACTAGGGGTTTAAAGGTTTTAGAATTGGTGCAGCAAAGTGGTCATCATATTGCCTTGGTAGTGGATGAGTACGGGGTGATTCAAGGATTGGTGACGCGTCAGGATATTTTAGAGGCAATTGTCGGCGATTTACCCCAATTAGATAATATTGAAGATGCTCAGATCGTGCAGCGGGAAGATGGTTCTTGGTTGATCGATGGCACAGTGGCGATCGAAGATTTTAAAGAATTATTTGAAATCAGTGAATTACCGGGGGAAAAACAGGGGAATTATCACACTCTAGGGGGTTTTATTATTACCCATCTTGGTAGGATTCCGGGGGCTGCCGATCATTTTGAATGGCAAAGGTTGCGTTTGGAAGTGGTGGATATGGACGGTAATCGCGTCGATAAGGTGTTAGTTACGCTATTGTTGGATGATTTGTAAGTACCTAAGCAAAATTAATTACACATATCTAACCACCTCTTGCCTTTTGCCTTTTGCCTTTTGCCTTTCTTCACTAGGAAATTTATTTTGCACGACTACTTAAGTAATTGTTAGTAAATATCTAGATTGTTTTAAGCTTGTGAAGACCGATACAATTTTTTATCAACTCTTGCAAACTTTTCCGGGGTTAATTTTTGAATTACTGGGAGAATCAACCCAGAAAGCTGAAAATTATCAATTCTCCTCCCGAGAAATCAAAGAATTAGCTCGTCGTTTTGACGGTATTTTTTTACCGACCACAGCAGCACCGGAACTAATTATTTACTTTGTTGAAGTGCAATTTCAGGATAAAAGTGATTTTTATTGGCGGTTTTTAACAGAAATTGTCATCTATCTCAATCAGTATAAACCCGTTCAGGATTGGATAGCTGTCGCTTTATTTGCCTCCAGGGATCTGGATAATAACTTTCCCTATCAACTGCGGGGATTTGAGATAACGGGACAGATCAGACGTATTTATTTAGATGAATTAATCGATAATCTCGATCCGTCTCTGGGTTTAGGAATTATTCAGTTAATTGTCGCTACACCCCAATTAGCACAGCAACGAGGAAAACCACTTTTAGAAAAAGCGATCGCTGAAATTGATGATCTAGTTTTCCAGCAAAAAGTTATAGAATTAATTGAAAGAACCTTAGCCTATAAATTTACTAATCTTAGTCGCACGGAGTTAGAAGCTATGTTCGGATTAGATGATCTCAGACAGACTCGACTTTATCAAGAAGCTAAACAAGAAGGTCGTGAAGAAGGTCGTGAAGAAGCTAAAACTGAAGCGATCGCTGGTTTACTAGCTTTAGGTTTAAGTATAGAACAGATTGCCACTGCTTTGCAGTTAGAACTTACCAAAGTACAAGAGACGGCAGCAAGATTATCCCCCCCAAATTAGAAGGGTAAATTATCAAGTTTCTCCCCGATTTTACCCTATTCATTCATATTACGATAGGTAGCCACTGCCGAGGGAGAAATGCGATTAAGATAACGGAAAATCCAATATTTTAGGACTGTATCCAAGATAACGGGAAAAGTGGCGATAAAGAGAAAATTAAACTGGCGATTTTCCGGTAAACCGAAATGACGACTTAATCCTTCTAGAATAACTTCCCAACCGTGGGGAGAGTGGAAACCGACAAATATATCGGTAAAGAGAATAATTAAAAAAGCTTTAGCTGAATCGCTAAGATTATAGAGAATGCCATCCAGAAAAGACTTGACAATCTCGATTTCCCGACGACTAAAAGCGATAACAAAACCAAAGGCAATCAGGGAACAAATATCGGCGAAAATATTAGCGATCGCATTTAAACCTCGTTGGCGAAATTCTTCACTTAGTACCGCTGCTTTTTTAGTAATTTCTCCCTCGATTTCTTCGTTAGATAATTTGGGTGCTAAACCAATCATACCTCGAAAATGTAAAGCTTCCTCAAATCTTCTCAATTCCGAAAAAGCTTCTTCTTCTAAATCCTGATTGATAAAAATAAACTGTTCCTGTTGTTGGAAATATTTATTAACCAAGGGGGTAATCAGGAAAGTTTTGGTTAATTGCTGGGTTAATAAAGGAACAATAATTAACAGTAAAATAAACTTGAGGGAAATGGCTGTTTTATAACGAGAATTGCGAAATTTCTTTAAAACTGCCTCCTCCGATTCCTCCGCTTGGGGATCAATTTCCTGTTTAATGCGATTAAAAGTATTGACAAAAGAACGGGGTAAAACCCCCGGTTTTTCCGTAGCTTTTTGGGATTTATTGCTTTTGATTATTTCCTCATCTTCAATACTACCCGCTGCTAAAAAAGAGCGATTTCTAGAAGTCTTGTTTTTCGCTGTTTCCTGCTCAAAATTTCTGTTCTGGAGACTTTTGGGAACATCTTCAAGATCTTCTTGCCAATAGTTACCTTGATATTTTCCGATAATACTATCAATAAACTGGAGTTTTTTCAGACAAACATCTGTGGTGACAGTAATCACCCCATTATTAATTGTCGGTTGATTGGGTCCGAAGGTATTAACGATCGAGCGACTAGCTTTAAACTCCGTCAATCTGACTTTAATTTTTTGCAGATAACCTTTAACTTCTGCGATAAAATAGGAATTAGTGCTGCTGCCATAATTCGAGAACTCCGCTGCCACTTTTCGCCCTTGAAAATGCTTGTCTTCTATCTCCTTAATCTTCAAAGCTGCATGATAAGCCTCATCTAAAGAACGTTCAGGAGTTTGTAATAACCATTGATTAACACCTTGCAAAATCCGATTAAGATTCATAGGAAACAATTACTTCCACAAGGGAGAAAAGCTAGAGTACCGATCAGTTATCTTAACAAATACAATCGAGAAAAAACGATGTCAATCATACCAATTTGGATCGAAGGTGGCACGCGATCGGGAAAAACCACCGCTTTAGTCGGCGAATTCCAGCGCTGGGTGTCTCGCGATCACTCAAAATCATCCCCCCTTGCTCGATCGATCTTAGTTTTCGCTGCCAACGATGATAATAAACGGGAATTAGCCGATCGATTAGCCATTGCTGTTAGGGGTAGCTATCCGATTCTCTGCAAAACCCCTTTAGGTTTTCTCACCGATGAAGTCATTCTGTTTTGGCCGTTAATTTTCGAGTTTTTGGGGCTAAAAGCGCAATTTCCCCGCCGATTACGCCCAGAAACGGAGCAGGAACTCGCCACCCGTCTCTGGCAACCAGCAATCGCCGAATTCTTCCAGCTTACTAGCATAAATGAATATCGTTTCGTGCGTCAAGTTCTCGACTTGTTACAATTAGCTGGCGCTAGTGGTGTTCCCGCAGAAAAGATACCTGAAAGATTAGCCTACGGATTATCAGAAACAGAACTAAAACGAGTTTTAGCGATTAATGAGCAGGAAATACCGGAAAAAGTGGGAGAATTAATCATTCAATGGCGTGATTGGTCTCTAGAACGTGGTTTATTAAGTTATGGTATCATCTACGAACTCTATTGGCGCTATTTATTCCCTGATAGTCGCTATCAACAGCAACTATTAAAACGCTTCCGGGGGGTTTTTGCAGACGATGTGGACGATTATCCGGCTATTGCCAAGGATTTACTCAGTTTTTTCCTCGATCATGATTGTTTTAGCGTTTTTACCTACAATCCCCAGGGAAAAATTCGCTTAGGATTAACTGCCGATCCCGATTATCTACACGAATTAGAGAAACGCTGTCAAATTATGCCATTATCCACCACTGAGGGGTTAGCTGCTCAGTTTAGCGAGACGATTCTCTCCCTAATCAGCGACGGTGACTATCGTGGCAATCTTCCCGATCAATTCATCTCCCTGCAAACCACCTCTCGCGCTGAATTGTTACGGAAGACAGCCACAGCTATTATTCAAGCAGTCAAGCAAGGATCAGTAAAACCCGAAGAAATCGCCGTTATTGCCCCCGGTTTAGACGAAATCGCCCGTTATAGCCTGATGGAAATTTTAACCAGTGCCGGGATAGCCGTTCAACCCCTGAACGAACAACGACCCCTGATCAGTTGTCCTCTGATTCGGGCATTATTGACCCTTCTCGCCCTTGTTTATGAAAATTTGGGGCGTTTAGCCCCCCAAGAGGCCATAGCGGAAATGCTGGTGATTTTTAGCCGTTATCGCTGGGATGAAGAAGAAAATTTAATTCCCGATATCGATCCGGTTCGCGCTGGATTAATTGCCGATCATTGTTATCAAGTGGATCTGGAAAATCCCCGTTTATTAGCGATCGAAACTTTTCCCCGTTGGGATCGCTTAGGACAAAAAGCTTG
Source organism: Microcystis sp. M169S2 (assembly GCF_020245865.1). Taxonomy (NCBI): domain Bacteria; kingdom Bacillati; phylum Cyanobacteriota; class Cyanophyceae; order Chroococcales; family Microcystaceae; genus Microcystis; species Microcystis sp. M169S2. The sequence goes on along the minus strand of NZ_JADBUB010000045.1, from coordinate 1,137 downwards.
TACTGCCTACGAAAGAATTTGTCACTGGATCGAAGGGATGAAAAAACGGCAGCAGGAAGCCAAACTTTTCCCGATTTTTGTCTTAAATCAAGCGATCGAACAATTATTAAACGATGGGGAAAATTTGCCCTTCGATCACTTGGCAGCTTTGCGAGAATTAATGGAAACTGCCCAACATTTTTGGGAGATTGATCGCCGTTTGCGTGAGAGTGAACCCTCTTTCCAAAGTCCCAGCGAAACTATTAGTCAGTTTATCCAACTTTTGCGCCGTGGTACAATTACTGCTAATCCCTATCCTGTGCGACAATTTATTAAATCTTCCTCAGCAGTTACCCTAGGCAATATCTTTCAATATCGTTCTTTTCGTTCTAGTCATCGTTGGCATTTTTGGCTAGATTGTTCCTCTCCACTCTGGGAACAAGGAGGTGCTGCCACTCTTTTTGCCGCGCCAATTTTTTGGCGAAAAAGTCCCTATCAACGCTGGACAACGGAAGCAGAATTAGAGGAAAATCAGGCCCGTTTACAGAGAGTTTTAAGGGATTTATTAGCAAGGGTAAGCGAAAAAGTTATCCTCTGTCACAGTGATTTAGGAGTATCGGGAACCGATCAAACTGGACAACTTTTATCCTTAGTACAAGCGGCAAAAGAATATGATTAAGCACTAGAAAAAAATTAACTTCTTGGTTAGGAGAGGCAATAGGCAATAGGCAAAGGGGGGGTTAGATATGTGTAATTAATTTTGCTTATAGCGGTAAGCGCTTGAGTGAGATACAAACCAAGCTTTGCCTAGCATGGTTTATAGCTCGTGAAACTGTACCTCATACGACTGCACACCGCTATAGGTACTTAGTAAAAGGATTGGGGGAGATTCAGCTAATCTAAGGATAGGCGGTTAAGATGCGTCTGAGCTTATAACCTAATTTGGTCTTGACGACCGGCCAAGCTCTTGACTATCTAAGTAGGTAGGCGTTAAAAGTTGTCAGATGCCCCCCTTATTAAGCTATCCCTTATAGGGATCTTTCTTAACAATTTTTTCAGTAAGCACTCCAACCCTTATCCTGACTTGATTTCAGTTTTTTCTTTGTCAGTAAGGGTGTCAACAAGGAATATTACAGATTGTTAACTGAGTCTTGAAAG
>NZ_JADBUB010000044.1:0-29448 GCF_020245865.1 Microcystis sp. M169S2 | reverse complement strand
TCAGTTATCAGTCATCAGTCATCAGTTATCAGTTATCAGTTATCAGTTATCAGTTATCAGTTATCAGTTCACTGAGAAAACACCCCACACCCCACACCCTACACCCCACACCCTACACCCCACACCCTACACCCCACTTCCCCACACCCCACACCCTACACCCCACACCCTACACCCCACTTCCCCACACCCCACACCCCACACCCCACACCCCACACCCCACACCCCACACCCTACACCCCACACCCTACACCCCACACCCCACACCCCACACCCCACACCCCACACCCCACACCCACTACCCCAATGCCCAATCAAGGCTGGATTTATCAAGATAAAATTAGCAAAAATCAGGCAGGATTAAGCCTATTAGCCTACTATGCGGGCAAATATCCCCATTCTAGCCCAGAAGAATGGCTTGATCGCATTTTATCAGCAGCAATTCTAGTCAACGGTCGTCCCGCTTGCCCCGATACAGTCTTGGAAATCGGGCAGCAATTGACCTATCAGCGCCCGCCGTGGACAGAACCAGATGTACCGCTCTTTTTTGAGGTACTCTACGAGGATGCCGAGGTGTTAGTGGTGGCGAAACCTTCGGGATTACCGGTGTTAGCGGGGGGTGGATTTCTCGAACATACTCTCATCCATCTGGTACATCAGCATTATGCCGATGTCACTCCCTATCCAATTCATCGTCTTGGTCGCGGCACTTCGGGGATAGTCTTAATGGCGAAATCAAAGCCCGCTAGAGCTAAATTGAGTCAACAGATGCGAGAGGGGAAAATTACCAAAATATATCGAGCTTTAGTGGGTCGGGGCGACATACCGGATAACTTTACTATTAATCAAGCGATCGGGAAAATCGCCCATCCCATTTTAGGCTACGTTTACGGTGCGCTCACAGATGGGTTATCGGCCCGCAGCGATGGTCGAGTCTTAAAAAAACATCCCGATAGTACCCTATTAGAAGTACAAATTTTTACGGGCAGACCCCATCAAATTCGCATTCATCTGGCCTTTTTTGGCTATCCCTTAATCGGTGATCCCTTGTATGGTCTGGGGGGATTACCGCGACCGGATGCAGTGCCGGGAGATTGTGGTTATTATCTCCATGCCAATCAAATCCTTTTTAATCATCCTAGTACAGGGGAAAGAATCTCTATTTGTTGTCCAGCACCGCCGGAATCAGTTATCAGTTATCAGTTATCAGTTCACTGAGAAAACTCCCCACACCCTACACCCCACACCCCACACCCTACACCCCACACCCCACACCCCACACCCCACACCCCACACCCCACACCCTGCCCCCAGGAAAAACTTTTTGCCGCAGCCCCTATTTAAAACCCCCCAAGCCGGATGACAAGCGATCACTAAAAGACCACTTCGGTAATCACACCCTCAATCGCCCCGAAGCGAGAGCGAGAACCTAAGACAATTCGATACAATATTGTCAACAAGCATTAAGCGATTTAAACTATCGATCGAAGGTAAAAGTCCCGAAGTTATCGAAATCTAGGGGGAGACAAAAACAAGCATGGGTAGAGTAGTAGGCATTGATCTAGGGACAACTAACTCCGTCGTCGCCGTGATGGAAGGCGGAAAGCCAGTGGTCATCGCCAACTCGGAGGGCATGAGAACCACTCCTTCTGTGGTCGGTTTTAATAAAGATGGGGAGTTAGTGGTCGGTCAAATGGCCCGGCGACAGGGGGTACTTAATCCCCAAAACACCTACTATGCAATCAAACGCTACATAGGTCGTCGCTACTCGGAATTAAACCCCGAATCGAAGCGCGTCCCCTACACCATCCGCCGGGATGAGATGGGCAATATCAAAATTAAATGTCCCCGTCTGCAAAAAGAATTCGCCCCCGAAGAAATTTCCGCCCTAGTTTTACGCCGATTAGCCGAAGAAGCCAGCCGTTATCTAGGGGAAGAAGTGACCGGGGCCGTCATCACCGTCCCCGCCTATTTTAACGACTCCCAACGTCAAGCCACCCGGGATGCGGGCCGAATTGCCGGGTTAGAAGTGCTGCGGATTCTCAACGAACCCACCGCCGCTGCCCTAGCCTACGGTCTCGATGAACAGGAAAGCAAGAAAATCCTCGTTTTTGACCTGGGGGGCGGTACTTTTGATGTTTCTATCCTGGAAGTGGGTGACGGCGTTTTTGAGGTGAAAGCCACCAGTGGCGACACCCAATTAGGCGGTAATGATTTCGATAAGAGAATCGTCGATTGGTTAGCCAATCAATTTTTGGAACAGGAAGGCGTGGAGCTGCGCCAAGACCGGCAAGCACTACAAAGACTGACAGAAGCGGCAGAAAAAGCCAAAATTGAACTATCTGGGGTCAGCGTCACCGATATTAATCTGCCCTTTATCATCGCCACGGAAGACGGACCCAAACACATCGAAACTCGCCTGAGTCGGGCCCAATTTGAGGAATTATGCGGCGATTTAATCAGTCGTCTCCGTCGTCCTCTCAAACGGGCCCTTTCCGATGCCGGTTTGTCCCCCGTCCAACTAGACGAAGTGGTACTGGTGGGCGGCGGCACGCGGATGCCGGTGGTGAAGGATTTGGTGCGGAGTTTTATCGATAGGGAACCCAATCAAAATGTTAACCCTGATGAGGTTGTAGCGGTCGGGGCGGCTATTCAAGCGGGAATTTTGGGCGGCGAGGTCAAAGACGTGCTGCTCCTCGATGTGACCCCTTTATCCTTGGGTTTAGAAACCATCGGCGGTGTGATGAAAAAGTTAATCCCCCGCAATACCACTATTCCCGTCCGCAGATCTGACCTTTTTTCTACTTCCGAAAATAATCAAACTGTGGTGGAAATTCACGTCTTGCAGGGGGAAAGGGAAATGGCCAGCGATAATAAATCCCTGGGACGTTTTAAATTAACCGGTATCCCCCCCGCACCCCGGGGTATTCCCCAAGTGCAGGTGTCCCTCGATATCGATGCTAACGGGATTCTACAAGTCACCGCTAGGGATAAAATGACCGGACGGGAGCAAAGTGTCACCATTCAAGGCGCTTCTACCCTCAGCGAAGGGGAAATTAACCGCATGATCGGCGATGCTGCCCGATTTGCGGAAGCAGATCGTACCCGTCGCGAAAAGGTGGATAAACGCAATCGCGCCCGCTCTCTGGTGGATCAAGCTCAACGACGCTTAAAAGATGTTACTCTCGATTTTGGTAATGAGTTCACCCGTTCCTATCGTCGTCAAATTGAGTCTTTGAGTACGGAAATTATCGACGCTTTGGAGAAAAATGATGACCGTCGCATCGATCGCGCCCAGGCGGATCTACAGGATGTTATCTATGAACTAAATCGCGAGGTACGCCTACAATACGACGAGGAAGACGAGGGCTTTTTTAGCGCTATTCGCAAGACTTTTACCGGGGATAAGGAAGATGAGCTTCCCTATGAACCGCGTCGCGATCGTTATCGTCAGGATTATCGTCCGGGTACACCGGGTTATCAGAGTGATTATCGACCCAATTATTCGGCTAATCAAGATAGTTATCGCCCCCCCAATCAGGACAATTACTATAATGGCCGCGATACCGATTGGTCAAGTCCCCCCCCTTCGGAGGAAAAAAGTTATAACAATAGTAAAAGTAACCGCAGCGGTGGCAATCGTTCCCGCAATATCCCCCCCCAAAATTACTGGGATGATGACGATGATGCTTGGTTTTAATCAGTGATCAGTAAACAGTGATCAGTAAACAGTAAACAGTAATCAGTAATCAGTAAACAGTAATCAGTAATCAGTAATCAGTAAAAAGACAGTGGGAAACTACTATTTAATACTGCTCGCTTAATACATACTGCTCACTTAAAACTCAAATCTGATAACTGATAACCGATAACTGATAACTGATAACTGATAACCGATAACTGATAACTGATAACTGAATATATGCCACAATTAGTTAATTATTATGATGTTTTAGGAGTATCTCGCACGGCTACCAGTGACGAGATCAAAAAGGCTTTTCGACGACTGGCTCGCCAATATCATCCTGATGTTAATCCGGGGGATAAATCGGCCGAAGAAAAGTTTAAAGATATTAATGAAGCTTATGATGTTCTCTCCGATGAAGAAAAACGGGTTGAGTATAATCGTTCCTTGACGGGGATTAAGCGCCGTGGGATACGTCCGGGGGAAAAAGCCAATAGTAACGGTAATGGAAAAATCCCCCGTACAGAACAGGATCTATGGAAGTTTAAAGATTTTAATAACCTTAATACTAAGCGTGCTAAAATTGCCTCCTCTCCCCGTTTAACTCGTCGAGATGTGGAAGCAAAATTAACTTTACCTTTAGAGAAAGCCTATCAAGGTGGCAGACAAAGAATTCGTCTGGAAGATGGTAGATCAATAGAGGTTGATATGCCGGCAGCCATGATCGATGGGCAGAAAATTCGTCTCAAAGGTCAGGGTATTGAAGGGGGTGATTTATATTTAAAAATAACTATCGCTAGGCATCCTTTTTTTAGGATTCAAGGTTCCGATCTTGTCTGTCAAGTACCGATTACTCCTAGCGAGGCAATTGTGGGCGGTTTTGTGGAAGTTCCTACCATTGACGGTTTAGTTAAAATGATGATTCCTAAGGGATTAAAAAGTGGTCAAAGATTACGTTTAGCTAATAAAGGTTATCCCACTTCCCAAGGAGAAAGGGGCGATCAATTAGTGGAAATTCTCTTAGTTAATCCTCCCAATCCTAGCCCTGAAGAATTAGAACTTTATCAAAAAATACGGGCGATCGAAACTTTTAATCCTCGCCAAGGTTTATAAAGATTATGCTAGGTGGGTTACGGCAAATTGGAAATTTTTTGTCAAAAACATAACTTGTTCTTGCCTAACCCACCCTACACCTAACCCTTAATTCCTGTCTTCTTATGACAAATATAATTGACACAATTAAACCTTTTTATCCTCTAGCTTTCAAGGCTATTCGGGGCAATTTAGAGGGAACACAAAAACAATTATTAAATACTCTGCAAAAAATTGATCGCTCGCGGGGGGAATTTTGGGGACAATGGTTAATCTCCCAATTAGCAGAATCCCTCTGTTTTAGCGATTCTCGCCTATCTCAAAGCCTCTGGGGGTTAAATTTCCCCAATCCCGTCGGATTGGCGGCAGGATTCGATAAAGACGGTTTAGGGGCAGGACTTTGGCATAATTTCGGCTTTGGTTTTGCCGAGGTGGGTGCTGTCACCCTAGAAGGGCAACCGGGCAACCCAAAACCGAGATTATTTCGTTTACCAAAAGATTTGGCTGGATTAAACCGTATGGGGGCAAATAACCTCGGTGCGCCGGTTCTAGCGGCAACTCTCCAGCAATCTTGGCAACGACAACCCCGACAGATTCCCATCGGTATTAACCTCTGTAAATCGAAAAATACGCCCCTAGAAAAGGCTCCGGAGGACTATTTAGGCAGTTTTCGCTATTTATTCCCCCATGCTGATTATTTTGTCGTTAATGTTAGTTCTCCCAATACTCCCGGTTTGCGTTCCCTGCAAAGTGGGGAACAACTCGATAAAATCCTCGACATTTTACAAACAGAAAATCAAGGCAGAAAACCTCTATTAGTGAAAATTTCTCCCGATTTGGAATGGGAAGATATCAGAACAATTATCGAGTTAGCTTTCTCCTATCAATTAGCCGGAATTGTCGCTACTAATACCACCACTAAACGCACGGGATTAAAAACCACAATTCTGCCTGAAACTGGTAAACCAATCACTGAAGAAGCAGGGGGAATTAGTGGGCAACCTTTGCGGGAACGTTCCACGGAAGTGATCCGTTTTATCTATCGGCAAACCCAAGGCAATTTACCAATAATTGGAGTGGGAGGCATTTTTTCTCTCGATGATGCTTGGGAAAAAATTACCGCCGGTGCGAGTTTATTACAGATTTATACCGGTTGGTTATACCGAGGACCCTGGCTAGTATCAAATATTTTACAAGGATTAACAGAAAAATTAGAGGCTAATGGGTTGACTAATATTAATCAAGCGGTGGGTTGGCAAGCTAACCAAGAATGAGCCAATTTTCTCCGGTAATTAGCAATAATTTCGGAAAAATTAGCTAAAATTTTACCCGTTCCCTTTGGGGATAAGATAAGATAATTAGGATAACTACAATAGGACTGCTCTAGAGACTACAACCAGAGACAAATTGATCGCCAAGTATGGAACTTTTTAACCAAACCACAATTCTATGTCAAAAAAATCATTTTTACCCGGTTGTTTAGTCGTCCTAGGACTAACAGCAGTAACCGCAGGAGGTGTCTATCTTTATCTACGAGGACAACTTCCTTGGCAAAGATTCACCCCCTTGCAATCGGCAAAAGTTATCCCAGAAACTGCCTTTGCTAGTAGTTTTGTCTCCACGGATGCAAAAGCTTGGTCAGTGTTAGCTAAATATGGTACACCAGAATCACGAACTGCGGTTAGTCAAGGACTAGAAGAATTACAAAAAAATATCTTCACTGATAAGATTGATTATCAACGGGATATCGAACCTTGGATCGGTAGTATTAGCTTTGCTTTCCTTCCCGCAGCTACCCCCGGACAATCGGAATTATTAACGGTTATCGGGATCAAAGATAAAATTAAAGCGTCAGAATTCCAGAAAAAACTAGGACAACAAGTTAATCGCAAAACTAGCACCAGTGACTACAAAGGTATTACAATTACTTCTATAGATTGGCAGGATAATACCACCATTTATACTGCCGTTACTGGTGATTTTTTGTTGATATCCTACGATAAAAAGGTGTTAGAAGCGGCGATCAATACCTACCAAGGACAGCCATCTTTTAGCAGTAAACCGGAAGTGAGAAAACTGCTTTCCCAATCCCTCAACCTACCCAATACCCTAGCAACAATTTATATTGATGATTATGCCAAAATCTTGGGACCAGATGCTAATTTATCTCCCCAAAGTCGGCAAGAATTAGCAAAAATTCAGGATATTGTCGCAGGAGTGGGTGTCACCGATACGGGATTACAGTTACAAATGGTGGCTAAACTTGCCCCTGAAACTATTTCTACCCTACCTTCCCCCAGCAGAAATCAAGTTTTAAATTATTTACCCGGAGATACCATCGCACTTTGGAGCGGTAATAATCTTAAACAGGGATGGGAAGAAGCAGAAAAACAGTCCCAAACTAACCCAGAATTACAAGTTTTTCTGCGTCAGATCCGTGAGAATTTTCAGATGGCAACCCTTGACGCGGATAAAGAAGTTTTCAACTGGATGGATCGAGAATTTGCCTTCGGAATTATCCCCAACCAGCAAGCAGTGGGAGGGTTAGGTTTTGGGGGAATGATGATCTGGCAAACCGGCGATCATAAAGCGGCAAAAATTACCCTCGATAAGTTAAATGAATTGGTGAAAACTGTTCCCTTTATCACCATAAAAAACAGTCAAATTTCTGGTCAAGATGTGACTGAATGGAAAGCGGAAGAACAAGCACTTTTAACCTATGCTTGGCCTAATAATGATACCCTAAAAATGACCGTCGGAATTCCCTATCAACCCCAACCGAATCAACCGATTAGCAAAAGTGAGAATTTCCAAGCATCGATCGCCAATTTGCCTAAAAATAATCTCGGTTATTTTTTCATCGATGTGGAGCAAATCATCGCTAAAGCAGGGGGAATTAATAATCTTCCTGCCACGGAATTAACCCCGGAAGCAAAAGCCTTTTTAGAATCGGTACGCGGGATCGGAATTACTGCCACTATGCCTGATAAAACCACCAGTAAAATTGATGTTTTATTTTCCCTGAAACAAACTCCCTAAAAAGTAACCGACTAGATAAAGCGATCCACAGAGAATTATCCGACTATCGGCAGATTCTTGGATGGCTTTTTTTAGTCCTAAAAACACATCGGAACAAGTCTCTAGGTGAGATAATTCTGGACAAATTGAAGCCGCTAATTCCGCTAAGGTTTCAGGATTAGCACTGCTATGATCGGGGACGGGAACTAAATATAAACTATCGCCTTTTCTTAATAAAGCTTGGAATATTTCCCGATGATCTTTAGTCGATAAAATACCCATCACCCAGATAATTTTTGGAGCCTTTAAACTATCTACATACTGCCTTAAACCAATAGCAGCAGCAGGATTATGAGCGCCATCTATTAAAATTTCTCGCTGACACCAATTAACGGTTTGTAAACGTCCTAACCAGCGAGTTTTTGCCATTCCTTCCTGCACGACTTCATCGCTAATTTGCCAACCTTGCTGACGCAAAATATTAACAACAGCGATCGCTATAGCGGAATTAGTTAGTTGAAAATCTCCCGCTAAGGATAAAGGGTATTCTAAACCTTGATATTTAGCACGATTATCGGCAATTTTTTCGGCAGCTTCTACCCATACCGTTGGACAATTTAACAGCTTGATTCTCTCCCTAACTACTCCCTGCGCTGATTCCGGTAATTGTCCGATAACTGCGGGACAATTCGCTTTTAATATCCCCGCTTTCTCCCCGGCAATATCGGCAACCGTGGGACCTAAATTTTGCCAATGTTCCCGACTAATAGAAGTGATGACAGTAACTAAAGGTTGAGCGCAAACATTAGTCGCATCTAATCTTCCTCCTAAACCCACTTCCATCACGGCAATATCCACCTTTTCCCGGGCAAAATACAGCCAAGCAGCGGCAGTAATTACCTCAAATTGAGTAGGACTTTCCTGCTGGGGATCGATAAGCGATTTTATATCTTTAAGCAGGTTTTCTAAAGTCGCGGTTTCAATATTTTCGCCATTGATAGAGATTCTTTCTGTCCAATCAATTAAATGGGGAGAAATATAACGTCCGACTTTATAACCGGCAGTGCTGAGAATAGAAGATAGATAGGCACAAACTGAACCTTTGCCATTAGTTCCCGTGACATGAATAATCGGAATTTTATTTTGGGGATTGCCTAAAATCTCCAGCAGATTTTTTATTCTTTCTAAACCGAGATTGACCCCAAAACGCTGAAAAGATTGCAGTAAAGAATCGATAGTCATGGTTGGCAAACTATAAATAAAGGAATCCGGCTAGGATCGATACTCCTACCGGCACTGATGACCCTTTCTCTGGGTGATAATGTCTAAAGTTTGACTAAAATGCTCGGTTCTTTTTGGATCGGTAAAACATCAAGAGAGTCAATATTAGCGCAGTATTTTAAATCTTCTTGACAGTGGAGACGCAAGAGGCGCTGACCGTGACTACAACTGTGGAACATTCCTAAAAGATCATTTTGCCATTGACGATAAAGAGCGATCGAGGCGATAACCTCATCATTACCGATCGCCATTTGCCCCGATTGTTCTTGTAGCGCATCGGCGATCGCTCCAGCACAGGCCGTATCTTCCAAAGAATAACCCCCTTCCCAACCAGAGCCAACAATCCAGACGGTTTCGGGCTGCCTATCCAATAAGTAATTAACCGCAGCTTGCCGATTGATCATAGCCGCAGTGATCACGATCGGGGATTCTTCCACTCTTTGCAGAGCGCGAGTGCCGTTAGTGGTGCTGATAAACAGACGACGACCTTTCATTAAATCAGGGGTACAATCGAGGGGAGAATTGCCCAGATCGCAGCCTTCCACTTTCGCACCGCCTCTTTCTCCTGCCCGGAGACGTTTTTCTGGTTGCCAGGTATCGCTCACCTGCATCAGGGTTTTCAGATCGCTAAAGGTTTGCACTGCTTCTGCACCGGCATTGAGGGCAGTGGCGATCGTGGTTGTCGCTCTTAAAACATCGATAACGACGGCGCAATCGGGTAGAGTATGGACGGGGGTAAGTTCGGGAGTATGATAAATGAAAACCTGCACGATTTATACCAAGTAAAAAGTAAAAGGGGAAATAAGCTCAACATACCGCCGCTCGGCGTCGCGCTGGCAGAAGAAAGACAAGGCCGATTTTATCACGATGGATGTCAGCTAGTTAAGCTGTTCTTAATTCAAATTGCTGGTGGAGATCAGGCAAGGGGGGGGCTAATCTAAGAATAAGCGGTTTAAATACGTCTTAGCTTAGGGACTTGCGCTTTGATAATGTACCTTTTGGGCGAACGCAGTTCGCCCCTACATTGTGGACAAAATCCGTTACTGTAGGGGCGCAAAGCTTGCGCCCTCCGATCGATTGGGATATTATTCTCACGCAAGTCCCTTATCACTTGAAATGCCCACGCGGATCACAAAATTGGCCAATTGTCAATAGGGTTTGAGATGCTCTCACCCTGTCGCTCGTCATGACTAAATGTTATAATTAATAATTATTATGCCTGCTAACCTCAAGATTCATGTCTGCTAAAGATCGTTTTCATGGTGCAGTGAGAAAAGGATTAGAAAAAGAGGGTTGGATCATTACGGATGACCCTTTAAGGATTGAAGTGGGTGATGTAGAAATGTATGTCGATTTAGGAGCAGAGCAACTGATAGCCGCAGAAAAAGATAATGAAAAGATAGCCGTTGAAATTAAAAGTTTTATCGGTAAATCCAGCATTTCAGAATTTCATACTGCCATTGGACAATTCTTTAATTATCGTGTTGCTTTAGAAGAAAAAGAACCTAAAAGACAGTTATATTTAGCTGTTCCCTTAGATATTTATTATAGTTTTTTTGAATTGCGATTTATTCAAACTGTCGTTAAAAGATTTCAAATTTACCTGATTATTTATGATCCGATTGGGGAGGTAATTGTCGAATGGAAAAATTAGAACAATATCGTCACTATGTCAAGCAAGTCATTACTGAATATTCTCAGATAGGTTCATCTAAAGATCCGATTGAACAACAATTGATTTTTGATACAGTTGGCGATCACTATCAATTGATGTATGTTGGCTGGAAAAATAGACGAAGATATCATGGTTGTGTTTTGCATCTCGATATTAAAAAAGGTAAAATCTGGATACAACATGATGGCACTGAGGTGGGAATTGCCAATGAATTAGTTAATTTAGGCGTTCCTAAAGAAGATATTGTTTTAGCCTTTCATGAACCCCTAGTCAGAGAATATACAGGGTTTGCGGTGGGTTAATCAAAGAGGGCGAATGCAATTCGCCCCTACAATAATATTATTGCGCCAATGGTAGGGGCGCACCGTGGTCAGTGAGTTTATCGAACTGCGTGCGCCCAAAATGTCCTATAGATATTTCGACAAAATTGAGATGCACCCAAATTATCCCTATTCTTCTTCCTTCCACACAAAAACCAGAAGAGCCAATTCGCCTAACCTAATCATAAGGTTAAGCGACAAACAGGATCAGCAAGAGACTTCGATTTTTTTACCTTGCTGATCTCTGTATTTCTTGGTTAACAAAACTTAACAATTATCGGCAAAATTTTGCTTGCTTTTGTCGGCAGATTTTGCGATAATATTTTTAAAAGATTTTATTCATAATGGGAATCTATGCGTCTAAAAAAATTTTGCACAGATTCCCATTATATAAAAAGCATAGCGCAAGTCGCCGGCAAAGTCAAGTCCTTTCCCATTACTTATGGGTTGGCTGAAAAAGTAGGGGCGATCGCCAGTTTAGATACAAGGTTTTTGAGCCACTAGCTTGAAAATCTTGCAGCTGCTTGGCCAAACAGGCCGCCAAACCCCTTATCTCGTCTATATTTCACATTTATTCAGCCAACCCTACCTAAATCTCTGCTGAAGGTGGATATCAAAGGCTGTTTTAAACTAATACTTTACTGCGATCGTTAGAATTATCCCCAAAAATTGCCCCTCGTCGAATCAAATCCTGTTTTTGTTCACGGGTGATCCCCGTTGCACCGATAAAGATAGCCTTTTTAACTTTCGCCCCACTCAGGTCAGCTTCACTCAGGTCAGCCTCACTCAGGATAGCCCCACTCAGGTTAGCCTTACTCAGGAAAGCCCCTCTCAGGTTAGCCTCTCTCAGGTTAGCCCCTCTCAGGATAGCCCCACTCAGGTAAGCCCCACTCAGGTTAGCTTCACTCAGGTTAGCCTCACTCAGGTTAGCCCCTCTCAGGATAGCCCCACTCAGGATAGCCCCTCTCAGGTCAGCCCCTCTCAGGTCAGCCCCACTCAGGTTAGCCTCACTCAGGTTAGCCCCTCTCAGGTAAGCCCCTCTCAGGTAAGCCCCACTCAGGTCAGCTTCACTCAGGATAGCCTCAATCAGGATAGCCTCACTCAGTTTAGCCCCACTCAGGTTAGCCTTTCTCAGGTCAGCCCCACTCAGGTTAGCCTCTCTCAGTTTAGCCCCACTCAGGATAGCATCACTCAGGAAAGCCCCTCTCAGGATAGCCCCACTCAGGTAAGCCCCACTCAGGTTAGCTTCACTCAGGTTAGCCTCACTCAGGTTAGCCCCTCTCAGGATAGCCCCACTCAGGTCAGCCTTTCTCAGGTCAGCTTCAATCAGGTCAGCTTCAATCAGGTCAGCACCACTCAGGTTAGCCTCTTTCAGATGAATCCTTCCAAATCTTCTTATAATGCGCTGGGGGAAGTTAGGTTTTTTAATAGATTCAATTAGTTTATTGTTAATTTCTTTAGATGCTTCATTTGTACTTACTGTCTTGACAATCAAGGGGTTTGCTGACGATTCTTCTGCCAGTTGCTTTGGTGATTCTGCTAAATTTTGTCCTATGATAGTAGATTTTAAATAGGTTATCTCATCTGCATTAACATCACCTGCTATGGTAAAAGCTAAACAATTATCTTCGGTAAATTGAACATTTTCAACTGTAATATCTCCCGAAATTTTGTTCAAGTCACCCGATTTGAATAGGGATTCAATTTTTTCTAAACTTTTTTGAGAACCCTTGAGAGTTAATTTGATACTACCTTGTTCTATGTCAGTTATTGTCATTTCCTGATCATCGGTTATTTTTCTTAAAAGTTCTAATAGCGTTAATATCTGTTCCTTTTTATTTTCAGAAGCAGTAAAAACCACAGCACCAGAAAATTTTCCGTCATAATTTGTGTTTTTTTGATTACATTCTGGTTGTAATTTCCATCGACTTAAAGCAGTAATCAGATTACTCTTTCCAATCTTTTCACCTGTTTGCTCTGACAAGATTTTAAATAAACTAGAAGCCGCATTCTTGATTGACTGTTCTTCTGTCCTAATTTCTTCCGCTAGATCACGATATGTTTTATCATCAAAAATACATTTTAATATTTTTGTCTCCACGTCCGTTAATACCTTGTTTGTACGCTTTTTTTTCAGATCATTAACCAGCATTTCTAATTCAGTCCATGAAAGGGGTTTAATTTCAGTCATTTTTAGTTCATTCATCATCATTTTTTAAGGGTTGCAGGACTTAAGATTACTTTTCAGTACCCTGTCAGGTTACTTGAGAGTACCTAAAAAAAGTACCATTTTTAGGACTTTTGAGTAACGACAAATAATCAGATTTTTTTTAATCTAGAGATAGTTAACCTCCTAGGTAAAAGGATTGATGATTATGTATAAATATTGGTTAAAGTACAGAGAAGACCTTGTTAGTCTTGCCAAAATTATCAGCACCATATTTGCGATCGCATCATTTTTAGGCTTCTCTTTTCCAGAGAAATTTCAACCCACTCCCTGCCAACCGACGGCAATTGTTGAAACCACGGAAGTTAGCACTAACAATTAGTCAAAGCGCAAAATTATCCTAACCTAATCATAGCTTAGGCGACAAACAGGATCAGCAAGAGACTTCGATTTTTTGACCTTGCTGATCTCTGTATTTTTTTGTTAACAAAACTTAACAATTATCGGCAAAATTTCGCTTGCTTTTCTCGGCAGATTTTGCGATAATATTTTTAAAAGATTTTATTCATAATGGAAATCTGTGGGTCTAAAAAATTTTTGCACAGATTCCGATTATAAGAAAAGCATAGCGCAAGTCGCCGGCAAAGTCAAGTCCTTTCCCATTAATTATGGGTTGGCTGAAAAAGTAGAAGCGATCGCCGGTTAAGATACAAGGTTTTTGAGCCACGATTCTCTCAAAATCTTGCACCTTTTTCGCAAAACAGTCCCCTAAAACCCTTATCTCGTCTATATTTCACATTTATTCAGCAGAGCCTATTTAGCAGAGAATGAGTAAGTCTAACTCAAAATTCGATGATTCCATCTTTAATTTTTATGGGCAAAAATTGCTATTAACTACCCGGAGGGGGAATTACAGGAATTTCGATCCCGTCCGGCGCTAAGGGGGGAGGTGTGGGGGTTAGTTCCGGCTGGTCAACAGGTTCAGGTGTACTAACTAAGGGAATATTTTCCACCACGGGAAGACGGGGAGTGATGGGTTGGGAAAACAGCGCTTGAATTGCCGCTTTTCTGGTTTCTGGAGGTTCCAAAGCTTGCTGCCAGAGACTTTCATAAAAGAAGAAAATCACCCCTAAACCTCGTTGACGAGCAGCCAACACCTTTTCTTCAATAAAGGGTAGGGCAATCGGTCGATTGCGTAAACCGGTTAAAACTCCCACACCAGTGGGGATAGTTTGCTGGGTTTCCTGAATTTCGGGACGGTCTAATTGTTTGAGAAAACTGGGCAGATCGGGACGATAAACCTGTACGATTAACTCATCGACTAATCCTTGCCGCACCCAACCGAGCCAATCCTGTAAATGACCATTATAGGCGAATTCGTAGGGATTAGGGGCGATCGAAAGCAGTATATTCGGTTTAATTGCCTCAATTGATTCTTTGAGATTAGCCAGAAAAGCGGTGATTTTATCGGCCCGCCATTTTGTCCATTCGGGATCCCGGGGGTTAGCTGGGGGCGTTTTTTCGGTTTCCTGTTGATAAAGGGCGATAGTATAGGGATCATAGCCGAATTCGTTCGGTAAACTCAGATGATCGTCGAATTGGATGCCGTTAATATCGTATTGTCCCACCACTTCCAAGACTAACTCCCGCAGAAAATTCTGCACCTCGGGACGGAAGGGATTCAACCACACCACCTCACCGGCTGCCCCCACCCAAGTGGTCCCCCCGTCGCGTTTTTGGGTTAACCAGTCTTGATGTTTTAAAGCTAATTCTGAGGTGGGAGGGGCCATAAATCCAAATTCAAACCAAGGAATGACCAATAATCCCCTTCCACGGGTTTGTTCCACCAATTCTGCCAAGATATCTTGTCCCTGCGCTCCCGTAGGCACAAAAGGCTGTATTCCTTCCCGTTGAGCGATCGCGCTAGGATAGAGAGCATAACCGGAATTCCAGACCACGGGATAGATAGCATTAAAATTAAGATTAACTAATTGCTCGATCGCCTGTTGTCGTTTATCCCTGTCCATCAGCATCGCAGTATCGTTGGTGGTAATCCAAACACCGCGAATATCAGGATCTCGACTTTGAGAGAAAGCAGCGGAAAAATAGCCTAATAGTAGGACTATTAGAAAAGATGCTAAGAATAGTAGTATAGGGAGCTTTTTAAGAATTTGCCGCCAAGCGCTGGTCGGAATTAGAAAAGTCATTTCTTTAAGGTGAAGATTAACGGTTTTAACTGGTTATAATACCAGCTTTGCTCAACTCTTTCAGGCTAGATTGACCAAAAATATATATTTGCTTATTTCTTCACTCGCGACAATTGACCTTGACGATAGAAATCATCACGACGAATATCGAATTGATCTAGGGCCACTAATAACCGATTGGAAGGACGAAAAAGAAATAAGTTGGTCTGGGGAATTTCTAGGACTTCTTTTAACTTATCGGTATCGGGGTTAGTGGTAGTCAGGAAGTATTGTACATCAGCATTAAGACGATAATTAAGGGAAAGCAAATCACCTAAGTTAGTCCAGTCATTACCTTCGTCGCTGATAATAATGGCATTGGGTACAGCATTGATTTTTCTGGCAACTTCGCCATTCCAATAACTAGGAACTTTTGCCCAACTGGTTTCGGAAAGAGCATTATTAAAGTTCGATATTATACTAGCAGTTAACAAAAAAGTCAAGATAATTTTACCTAAAAATTTACCTTGATTAAGCAATTGTGACAAGAAAAAAGCTACAGTTATATAGATAGTGGGAAAAGTCGCAATTAGATAACGGGTGACAGTCGATCTAGTGGTGGTCAAAATTAGATCGGGAATGACTAAAGCGAGGAAAGGTACTAGGGTTGAGGTAATCAGAAAAATAAAAGCTATCGGGTTATTGTAGCGATAAACTCGATAAAAAGCATAGATAATTAAGATTAAAAAAATCAGTCTATATATATAGGTGAAGATGTTATTAAAACCAAAATCGCTATCGCTAAATGGACAAGTAAAAGTTAAGAGCCATAATTTACTGAACAATCCCCAATCGAGATAGTTAACGGCAGCCCAACTGGTGGAATTAAAGGCTCTTTGAGAGTTAGTTAAAAAAACCTGTAACCAGGGTATATATAAAATTATCATTGTTAATCCAGATAACAGAAAAAATATCAAGTTATTTTTTCGCTCTGGTTTCATAACAAGATACCAAATTATCAAGGTTGCTTGAGCAAATAAGTTGAGAATAAAAAAGAGATGGGTGTAGAGTCCGAGAGTATTAGATAAGGTGTATAAAGACCAATTAACAATAGTTCTTTTTTTGAGACATTTTAACAGTAGTAATTGACTGATTATTGTTAACAAAACTAAAAGACTATACTGACGAGACATTTGAGCAAATATTATATCAACTGGGGACAGTGCCAATAAAATTACTGCTAAAATTGCCGTTAACTTTGCTGCAAATAATTCTAGGGATAGATAGTAAATAAATGGCAGGGAGAGCAGACTAAAAAAAATCGCTAAACTGCGGGAAGAAACGGGAGAAAAACCGAATATTTTTTCCCAATAGCGAGAGATAATAAAGTATAAAGGTGGGTGTTGAGGGTCTTCTTTAGCGAGAGATTTTATTGTATCAAAAACATTGCTTTCGGGTTTCAGTTGTTGAAATTTTCCTAATTCTGTGGTAGATAAAAGACGATTTTGAAAGATAGTATCGGCGATTTCCTTGGCTTGATAACCAGTGGTTCTAATCGTGGTGTAGGATTCATCATGCCAATAGATTTTTTTATCGATATTTGCCCAACGAAAAACTACACCGAGAGTTAGGATAATTGCCAAAAGTATTAAGAGCCAATTGGTCTTTTTATAATTAATATTTGCTTGCATTTTAATAACTAGAGCGACTTTGTTTAAGATTAAGAAACTTGGTAAATTCTGGTTGAAAAAGTAGCTTAATTGTGCCGGTGGGACCGTTACGGTGTTTAGTAATAATTACTTCGGCCACACCTCGATCGGGACTGTCGGGGTTATAATATTCATCTCGGTATAACATCATAATTAAATCCGCATCCTGTTCGATACTATTATGGACGATGATATTATTGGCAATAAAATTATGCAGTTTATCTACTGTTAAATCATACACTTCTGTCTCTCCATCCGCTTGAATTGCCATAACTTCATCCCAGTAAATATCACTATCAGCTAAGTGCTGTATTTGGGAACATTCAAGAATGTCTCCTAATTTATTGGCTCTTTCTCGACTTAAGTTTGATTTGTATAAACTTGTCCCACAATATTGATTACCCAGTGCAGCTTGCATTTGTCGTGTAGTTAAACCACTTTGTTCCATAGCGGGTACAGCATATAATCGCCAGATATCGTTAGGAATAATATCCTTATTAGGATTAGCTTGGTGATTTTGAAGATAAGTAGTTATTTCTTGTAAAGACTGGGTTTTATAGCTGCCAACAGCACCGATAATCTCAGTAAATTTCTTCAAGTCTGATTTACCTGTTATTGTAACATGGTATTGATCTCGTCCTTTTCCTGTTTGTGAGTGTTTCGATAGCTTTCCATTAATTTCTACTCTTAGTAAAAGCGATTGTACATCCTGGGCTAATCTTAAGCTACTGCTAGAATAATAAGCCATAGGACGAGGTGATTTTCCTTGAACGAATTTAAGGGAACCATCGGTACTCCAAAGATGACGTAAAAATAAGGCTATTGCTGATTGAGTTTGCTCAAAAACTTGAGGAGGAATGAATTTTTCATAGGAACGTAACCCCCAAACTCCTAGACGTTCTAACCATTGAGAAATAGGATTTTTAATATTATGAGTTAAGGGATAATTCGCTGTTAAATAAACCTGATACCATTGATGTTCAGGACTAATTCGAGGCTTAATTCGATTATCAAATACTTGTATCGCTAAAGAAGCAACTAAATTGGCTAAATCTAACTCTTTAGTCGTATATTGAACACTATGACGTGGTAAGGTACATCCATCACCAATTAGATGACCTAATAAGGCTAATTCAGCATTACTCATAGTTTGTAATTGTGAACTAGGTAAAAAGCGAGGTAAAGCGATATAATTACCAATATTTAATTCATCTAATCTTTGCCAACCGTGGACAGTCAAAAACTTATGATTGCCTGTAGCTCTAATCGTGCGACCTAAACGAGTTGTTAATCGAAAAACTGGCTTAAATCCTGTGGAAAATACCTTAGTTACCAGTGCTTTTTCTAATTTCATTGTTTCCTCATTAAGAGCAAAAACCGTAAAATTAGAGCAATTCACTAACTGACAAATTGGCACTTTAGCACGAGGTTCTGCTAACTCAACTAAACTATCACCCGCTAAACATCCCGACTCGCGTAAATCGGACATCATCGGTCTTTTATTATTGCGAGATTCCACAGCACGACTTAACTGAGAAAGAGCAATTACTGGAGCATGAATTTCTCTCGCTAAACCCTTAAGACTGCGGGTGATTTTAGAAATTTCCTGAACGCGATTATCACCTCCACCTTCCATTAATTGCAGATAATCGATTAAAACTAAGCCCATTTGTCCCTTTTTTTCCGCCTGTAAACGCCGCACTTGGGAACGCATTTGAAGCACACTTAAATTGGCACTATCATCGATATACATGGGCAAATTTAATAACTTTTCTAGTCCCCCAAGAACCTTCTCTAAATCATTTTGTCCCAAACGGCCAGAGCGAATCCGATTACTTTCGATTTTAGCCTCATTCGATAACAAACGTTGGGCTAATTGTTCCTTAGACATCTCCAAACTAAAGACAGCTACAGGTAAATTCTGTTGAGCTATATTATAAGCAATATTAAGAGCAAAAGAAGTTTTTCCCATGGAAGGCCTACCCGCGATAATAACTAAATCCGAGGGTTGTAAACCACTGGTCATCGCATCGAGATCATAAAATTGAGTTTCGATACCGGGTAGAGTGGTCGTTTCCTGCATCTTCTCAATTTCGTTAAAAGTTTCGATTAAAGTATCCCCCAGAAAAATTAAACCCTCCTGGGGTCGTTTTTGGGTGAGACGAAAAATCTTTTGTTCCGATTCATCGAAAACATTTTCTAATTCTAGCGTCGTATCCCTGGCTAACTCAATAATTTCTCCCCCGGTGGAAATTAACTGACGACGCATATATTTATCCATCACTAATTCAGCATAGCGATCGATGTTGGCAGCCGAGACAGTGCGCTCAATTAATTGTAACAATCGCGGCATTCCCCCGATTTCTTCCAGCAGATGATTATCTTGTAACCAACTGCTAACCGTCATTAAATCCGTCGGTTTTCCCTTCCCTTGTAAAGCGAGCGCCGCACGATAAATATCTTGATGGGTTTTCACATAGAAAGCTTCTGGAATTAAAAAATCACTGATTCTACCTAACGCTTTTGGATCTAGTAAAATACCACCTAAGATAGATTCTTCCGCTTCAATATTTTGGGGGGGGAGGGATTGATCGCTAATCATTGTCAATGTTGACCGTGCTTTATCATTAATTATAGTCATTCACCCTAATTAAATACAAATGTTCAGGTTAATGATAGGATTCAGTATTCAGGATTCAGGAGATTGTTTTTATTTATTCTCCCCACATCCCCACACCCCACACCCCACACCCCACACCCCACTTCCCACACCCCTTGTAAACAGGATTTAGTATGACTTTAATGGACTCCTCTGCGCTCTCCCCGGCCGTTTACTTTATTGGTGCAGGACCCGGAGATCCGGAATTATTGACGGTAAAAGCCTATAAAATTCTCCAAAAAGCCGATGTTATCGTCTTTGCTGATTCCCTCGTCCCCCAACAGATTCTTGAGGATACCCGTAAAGATGCCGAGTTAATTCCCACCAGTAGCATCACCCTAGAGGAAATTATCCCTTTAATGATCGATCGCGTGCGTCGGGGTTTAGCGGTGGTGCGACTGCAATCGGGGGATTTAAGTCTCTATAGTGCCATCCAAGAACAAATTGAGCTTTTGACAGCAGCAGATATCCCCTTTCAGCTAATCCCCGGAATTAGTGCCTTCCAAGGATTAGCGGCCAAATTGGCCCTAGAATTAACGATTCCGGAATTAGTCCAGACAATTATTCTAACCCGGGTGGAAGGAAAAGCCTCTCCCATGCCAGAAAGTGAAGAATTAGCCTCTTTAGCCGCTCATAAAGCCAGTTTATGCCTATATTTAGCCGCCCGTCACGTTGACAAAGCCCAGGAAAAACTCCTAAGATACTATCCGGCAGAGCAACAGGTGGCCGTTTGTTTCCGTCTCGGTTGGCCCGACGAAAAAATCTGGGTTGTCCCCCTGTCAGAGATGGCCCAACTAACCCATCGAGAAAATTTAACTAGAACTACCCTTTATCTCATTAGTCCCGCTTTAAACCAGATTACAGGAACTCGATCGCAACTTTATCACCCGCAACACTCCCATCTTTTCCGTCCTCATTCTTAGGTATTTTCTGGGAAGTCTATCGAAAGAAACACTAGGTTTCTACCTAAAGATAGATTTAAAGAGCGGCGATTTTGTTTAAAATCGCAGTAGGAGGTAGGGCAATTTTAAAAGCTTTTAAAATTAGTCTAACAATCCATGCACAACTGCCCTATATGTTCGGGAATTACCCTTCGTCACCTTGTGGTTGGTCGTGCCTACTGGTATTGTCCTCACTGTCGTCAGGAGGTTCCTAACTTCCTTGATTGCTCCAGTCCTGCCAAGGTAAAGGTAGAGCGAGTTGGAGCGCAAAAAACAGTCTAGATTTGTAAAGTTGGTAGATGGCAATAATGTCTGTGGGATGGGTTAATTTTTAACCCACCCCACTTTATCTGTCTAGGGTTCGCTGAATAAATCTAAAAACCTTGTTGGATAATATCTTTAGACTTTTTTGAAATCAAAAAGTACCGGCGATGGGAGTGATCGGGGGGAAAATTCCTGGACTTTTTCCCTGAAAATACTGAGCTCGCCGAACGTCCTCAAAATCGGTAAAACCCTACACCCTACACCCCACACCCTACACCCTGCCACCACAAGAAACTTTTTGCCGCAAACCCTATCTAGACATCCCGAGGATTGAGATGGCTCATTTCCCAAGTCACATAGGTACCGATCGGACTCCAAATCAGGTAGGGTAGGAGTAGGATGCCCGCCCAAGAAGAAACAGGGAAAACCAATAGCGCCAGAAGACAACCCAAGAAAAAACCCGTACCTCCGATAATCGTTCCCGCTTTGAGACTGCGTAGTTTACAGGTGACGGGAGTATAGGCAGTAATAGTCAATTCCACCAACAGATAAAAAGCCATCAAAAACCAGCGATTAGCTGGTTGAGCTTCCCAGACTAAATAAGCAGAAATTGCCCCACAAATATAGATAATTGTCCAGATAAGAGGGATTAATCTTTCAAAGGTTAACCAATCGGGACGACGCAATCGCGCAAACCAACGCACATCGCGAGAATTGAGTAATCCCCCAGCTAACGCTACCAAAAATCCGACGACACCGATAAGCAACCAAGAGGGAATCATGATTTTAAGCTATCCTCCGCTAATTTTGGCTTTGTAACCCGATTCAATGAGAATTTGTAGAATTTTTTGGCGATGATCTCCTTGGATCTCAATGGCATTTTCTTTAACTGTACCACCCGTCCCGCAAGCAGTTTTTAACTGTTTTAATAATTTCGTCAGAGTTTCGGTTTGGCATTGAAAACCTGTAACTATGGTAACGGTTTTTCCCGCCCGACCAGATCGGGAGGTTTGTACTCGCAAATTCTGCTGATTTGGGGGTAATTCGGGAATGGAACGCTCAAAAGCTTGAGAATTGCTTTGATCTCCAAATTCCTGATAGGCAATCCGGTTTTTTTCCTTTGATTTACTCATAAGCTGTTGACTATCTAAATTACTGGTTAAGACTGCAAGGAAGCAGGGAGAAGGGAGCAGAGAGAAGGGAGAATAAATAAAGATAATCTCCTGACTCATGACGACTGACTACTGACTCCTATGCTCCTGACTGCTGATAGCTCTTAATTGGTTGGACTGGCAGCGCATTTGATTAAGTTCAGCTGCCGACATTCGATCAAGATGACCTAAAATCATATTAACTCGACCTTGGGATTTTAATTTTTCTCGATGTCGTGCCAAAAAATCCCAGTAAAGAAAGTTAAAAGGACAGGCAAACTCCCCGACTCGTTCATTTTTTTTATACAGACAACCCCGACAATAATCACTCATTTTATCAATATAGTTGGCCGATGCGGCGTAGGGTTTGGAAGCGAGAATTCCCCCATCGGCAAATTGTCCCATTCCCAACACATTAGTCTGCATTACCCAATCGTAGGCATCGATAAAAACACTATGAAACCAGTTTTCAATCTCTTGGGGAGAGCAACCAAAAATTAAGGCAAAATTGCTCAAAATCATTAATCTTTGAATATGATGGGCATAACCGGTATTTTCCACCTGTGATAATACTTGTTTGAGGCAATTCATCTCGGTTTGATTACTATCCCAAAAGAAAGCCGGTAAGGGTTGTTGATGCTCAAACCAATTACGATTAGCGTAATCTTCTCCCAGATAATGATAAATTCCCTGCATATATTCCCGCCATCCCAACACCTGACGGATAAATCCTTCGATGCTATTTAGGGCTAAATTATCTTTTTTATAGGCAATTTCTGCCGATTGAATCACTTCCAACGGCGTTAGTAATCCTAGATTTAGATAGGGAGATAATAGGGAATGCCAGAGGGTTTCTTCTCCCGTTACCATCGCATCTTGGTAGGGTCCAAAGTTGGGCAGACAATTAGTAATAAAATGCTCCAAGACTTGTAAAGCTTGTCTGCGGGTTACTGCCCAGCGAAAAGGTTTGATTTTTCCATATTTAGGAATATCTAAAGCTTCCACATCAGCGATAACCTGAAGGGTAATTTCATCGGGTTCAAACCAAAGAGGAGCAGCAGTTTTTAATCCATCCTTGGGCGGTTTGCGGTTTTGTTTATCAAAGTTCCATTGTCCTCCTATGGGTTGATTATTCTCCATTAAAATCTGCCATTTTTTGCGACTTTCTCGATAGAAATCCTCTAGTAATAGTCTTTTACGAGATTTAGCCCAATTATTAAAATCTGTCCTTGTCCAGAGAAAGTGATTATTATCAATTAGGGTTATAGCACAGTCTAAATTGAGATTTTTGATTAATCTAAGAAAAGGTAAATCATTAGGCATCATAATCTGTAATTCTTTAATGCCTAATCGTTTAATCCAAGCAGATAAAATCGGTTCAAAATCTTCAGCAACTTCGTAGGTGACAGACCATCCTAAAGTTTTTAATTCTTCGGCAAAATGACGCATCGCCGACCAGATTAAAACTAATTTTTGCTGATGATAGGGTCTTTGTCGAATATGATTGTGGGATTCAATTAAAATAACTGGTGTTTCCTGTGAATAGGCTTGACAATTAGCTAAGGCCGCTTGTCCTGTCCATAATTGATCCCCTAAAATCCAAATACCAATGGTCATAATTATTTCATTGCCTCGACTATTCCCCCGTATTTTTTAGCCATAATATCCGCCATTTCCCGAGCAGAAAATTTACTGGCTTTATCAATGCTGGGTGTAAATGTCCCCGTAGGGGTTAAATAATGGGTAAATACCCCGACTTTTTTGCTAATAATCCACATATTTCTGGAAGTAAAAAATCAAAAAGGGGATGGGTTGTGGGGTGTGGGGTGTGGGGTGTGGGGTGTGGGGAGTTTTCTCAGTGAACTGATAACTGATAACTGATAACTGATAACTGATAACTGATAACTGATAACTGATAACTGATAACTGATAACTGATAACTGATAACTGATAACTGATAACTGATAACTGATAACTGATAACTGATTAGGTTTTTGTCCTGAGACTTTGGGCGCTTAGATAAAGTTGCGTCCATTCTTTGACCACTTGCGTGCGTTTACAGTTTAATTCGCCAGCGATTTCCTCAAGGGTTTTACCCGCTTTTAAGCCATCGATAACGCTTTTACCCGTGGGAGAAAGGCCAGCATAGTAACTTTGCCATTGACTGAGAGTTAAGCCAAAATTATGCTCTTTCGGGCTGATTTGTAACCATTCACTGATTAATTCTGTCCCTTCCTTGAGGGCAAAAACCTTAATCGCATGATAGCCAACTTTTTCCCGGATACGATAAATCCGTTGGACGGGAATATTCATCGCTTTGGCGATCGCATCTTGGCCTTGGCCTCCTAGATAGAGGTTAAACCAAGTCACCGCCTCCGGACTAACATTTTCCTCTAGATACTTGGCAAAACTCTCTTGAACTTTTGCCCGTTGAATTTGCGCTTCTTGACAAGTGCGTTGATCTTCGTAGGTAGCGATCGCATTTTGATCCAGTAAACTTAAGCTAGTTTCCCCCTCATCGTCACTAATTTCATCGGAGAGAATCCGGATCATTTCTTGCCGCGGCACATTAGTGATACCGCTCCTCGATTGACGACGGAGATAATTAACAAAACGATAGGCTAACAGGGGTTGATTGCGGATCGGACGCAGAGCGTATTCCTCCAGGGTGGCTAACAGCAGCTGATCGCGAGTAGCTTGATCATTGGTACAACGAGCGATCCATGCTAACTGGGATTGCAGATAGCGATCGCTATTTAACATCTCTTGAATGATTTCCTGCAAGACATCGGCCACCGCTTGCTGACGATCGCGACTTAAGGAAACCCAAGTGCGAATTTTTTGCCGGAGAGTGACACAAGCACCGAGACGATCAATCAGGTTACGATAGGCGCGGGTGGGACTAACCTTGAGATAGCGTTGCCGCAGAATTTGCCAAAGATAGACTAATCCCCGTTTAGCGATTTCTAAATCTCTCTGGTCTAAATTTTCCCAACGTTGGCTATCTTCACCGAGTAACCAATTGATAATGGTATCCCGTTGGCGATCGGTTAAGGAATCCTCTGTTTGAGAGAGGCGATCTTGCCATTGTTGCCTTAACTCGTCGATTATTGTCGTCATCGAAAAATTGAGTTCCAAACCCCGTCTTTTGAGGACGGCTTTAGTTTGAATATTAGCGCATTTACACGATATATGCTAGAACCTGAGCCATGGAGAAAGCCTATCGCTACCGATTTTACCCAACACCCGACTAGAACGAACTAATCAATTAAGTCTTTTGCCGGATAAGGATTTAGTCGATTTATGCCCCCCGATCAAACCATACCAAGTAACGAAGAACAAAAAAAAATAAGCTGTGGACATAAGGTTTCGACTGCCTGTTTGTTATTTATTTACAGGCAGTCAAAACTTTATTTTGAAGACACCACATAATGTGGGTCTAAGCATACTCCAAAGTTATCGTGACAGAAGGGAGATTATCAAATACCTTAATAAAGCTAATATTGACGGTTGGGTTGTAATACCAAGCATTCAAACTAGCCCCATTGAGGGCATTATAATCTCCATTGCCTAATTTCTGGATTTCTTGATTGTTGAGAATAACTTTATTCAAAGAACCAGAGCTTCCCTGAGTTTCAGAAGGATCGTGCAAAATAGCAACAAAGAAAAACGTCTCGTACTTAGGCGTATATTTATCATGAATACGCTCTATCTTAATCTCACGATTTTTCGGTGCTATGTATTGATGGGTAATCTGAGTTTGGCGATATTCACTCTTCGCTAGTGGATCACCCCCTTGCTCTTCCGGTTTGTCCACTGCTGAAGAACGACTCACCCCATCATCTAAATACATTGTATATTCACCACTTTGACCGGGGTAAATATTCAAAGTAATAGGATTGGGTTTACCTTGCTGATTCAGTTCTCCTACATATTGTTCAAGCTCAATCATGGGAATAATTGCACCTGAACGAACATAGATAGGAACGATGAAATTAATGTGTTTCCCCTCAAGATTAAGATTCGCATCAAAATCTCGAATCGTCGTTCCTCCTTCAACTAAACTGGCTAAAGGTAGTTGGTTGTTCATAAAACAATACCAATTACTACCTTGGGGTAGATAAACATCCCATTTACCTCCATTCGTCTCCGCTTGAGGTTTGGTAACAGGAGAAATGAGAAGATCCTTTCCAACAAAAAACTGGTTGTCAAGGAAATATTCTTTATCATTATAAAGAGACTGGTCTTGAGGATCATTAAGAAACATAGGACGGCAAATCGGCATTCCATCCAAAGTATTCTCGAAAAGGCAGTCATAGAAAAGTTGCATCAACCGATAGCGCAATTCAATATAATGTTTGCAAATCGGCAATACCATTGCATACAAATCTTGGGGTTGAGGAATAGGCAGATTTTTTTCTTGGAAGTATTCTAAATACATAAAGGGTTCTTGAAATTCCTTGCGTCCTTTTCGGACATAATGATTTCTGAACCAAGGTAAGAAGGCACCGGCTGCTGTCCAACGAATTAAGAGTTCAGGACTTGCCCATTTTCCATCATCTATAGATGAGGTTTCAAAGCCACCGATATCTTGACCACAGATAGCAAGTCCACACATTCCCAAGGAAAGAACCTGAGAAATATTCATCCGCAGAAAATCCCAGTCCGAAGCATTATCGCCTGTCCATAATCCTGAAAAGCGATGAGAGCCAGTAAAACTACCTCGCCCAATGATAAAGTTGCGTTTATTATCCCGTCCAGGTAGATAATTTAGTCCATGATAAGTCGCTTTATGGAGATTGTAAGCATAAAGATTCCAGACTTTAATTGCAGGGGTTAATTGAGGCGTGACACCAGAAATAAAATCACTGGTCACATAGAGTTGAAAAGGAAACCCTTTCATGTCCCCACGAGTCTCACGAATAGCAGGGGTTGTCATATCTTGCCAGACCATTTCTAACCCCATATCAAAGAGATATTGATATTGGGTTCCCCACCATTTTCGCACTTCGCCTCGCCCAAAATCAGGATAATGACCTGGCGTTCCTAACTCATTGCCATAGGCATCATTGCCATAATAAACTTCTCCGATATAAGGTTGACCACTGTTAAATCCTTGTATTTTATCGGGATCATTGGGACGATATTCGTTGCCTCCACCATAATTCTGATAGGAGCGACTATCTGGATTATCGGGTTCAACACGCTGATCTAGGACAAAATAACTCTTATTATTCTGACCCGTTAATCCTTCCCAATAAGTCTTATAATTCGGATCTTGCTTGCTGCTAATAACAGGTGTAATATTAGTACTACATTTTATCCCACGATTTCTTAAATTACTAAACATTGACGCAGGATCAGGAAACTTATTGGTATCAATCGTGAAGGTTTGGTAGTTATGTTGAATATCTACATCCACATGAAGACCATCTATGGGGATTTGATAATCTCGATATTTTCCAACAGCCCATTCAACACTACCTCGACTATCATAACCATAACATCCCTGATGATAGCCTAAAATGTAGCGAGGTTTTAAACGGGGACGACCGACAATTGAGGTAAAATCGTCTAAGACATGACGGGGTTCACTATTTAAAAAGAAAAAGTAATCTAAGATACCAAAGCGAGTTCCAAACATATAGCGACCAGAATTCATATAACCCACATCAACCAAGATTTGACCGGGGTTATCAATAAAAATGGCATTGACACTCTTTTGATCGGGAACACCATTAAATTCAAAAAAGAAGGGATCTGAATGGTAAAGAGGTTCTCGGCTATCTAAAGGACCTTGATTATAAACCTGTCGATAGCGCATATTATCAAAGTTGAAATAATTCAACTGGGCTGTATTTTTGGTTAAACCCTGTCCTCCTTGTTCCCCAAAGCCAATATATTTGGCAGTAGCTGGTTTATTTACCGCTTGGATAATGGCATAATCTTCTGCTCCATTAGAAGTATAGTAGATCCCAGGATTAGCGGTTTGCCAAACTCTGAAATAGTCATTAGTTTCGGTAGAGAAGCCAAACACTTCAATCACAAAAGGATTAAACTTGACAACCATTTTTAAGCTAGGATGGTCATCTGTCCCTTGTGTTTTCAGTTCAACTTGTTCATTATTTTCCTGAATACTTACTTGGAAATTTTCACTAGCTTTGAGAACTGTTCTAAGTTCTTCAATGCTATCCATAACAACCGAGCGAGTATTTTCTGTAGGATATTGTTCACCAGATTCGTAGCCGGGATTGAATCGCACACGAAAAGTATCTTTTTGAATAAATTGAATTAACAGACAGCAGTTTCTCCCGTCGGCTTTGGTAAATTTAAGACTGAGACGCTCGCTATCTTGGTCAAAAGAATGAGAAGTGACTTTTTCTAATTTTTCCCATTCTTTATAACGATAAAAATAGTCTTCTACTTTCAGGAATTTATAGGCATCATTAGCCGCAAAAATTTCATTTAACATGATTGACTCCAATTAAGTTACAAAAATTAAATTGAGTATTTAGCTGATGGGATGAAATTCATTCGCCATCCAAATACAATCAGTATCAGCATAATATTGATGCCAAGGATAGAAAAATCTTCCTTCTTCATCGACACTAGCAAAGGGAATATGGGTATCTCCCGGACTCATTAATACATCTTCGTAAAGGGTATTAAAGTCGTTGGCATGAAATTTTTGCATTCTCCCTGTGCCATAAATCTGCGTGTGAAATTCTAGAAATTCCCGAACTGCGTGATAAGATTTTAGCAATTTGTTCATGGCTTCCTAAAGTAGGTGGGTGGAATAAAAATCCAATCCTTTCAAGTACGAGCAATTGCGATATGAACAGAGGATGTGTTGAGCCTCGTGGTCTCCTATAGCTTGGATGTACGCCTAACTATGGATTATACGGAAACTTTCGGCATATCACCCCATTTTAGCGCAATTAACTAAATTTCTGACAATAAGCTAAAATAACAGGATTTTTCTGGGATTATAGCGATGATTCTTCGATCTGACCGCACCTCTTGACAAAAATTTACAATTATTCGATTCGCTTAATGGTTTGTCCCCATTGCAATAAGCTGTTGACTATCTAATACTAAATCCGTTGAGTATAGGCTACATATCAGGACAGGCACTCATGGGAATAAACAATCAGTCTTTAATATAGCAATTCTCTGACTCATGAGGTACAGTAGCAACAGTGAGTAAACCAATTGCGAATATCTTTTTGAGTAACTTCTAACATAGCTAATTCAATCCCTTCTATTAAGTCTTTGTAAGTTCTCGCCTTCAGTTTTCTTA
>NZ_JADBUB010000043.1:0-2897 GCF_020245865.1 Microcystis sp. M169S2 | reverse complement strand
TAGCTAGTGGTAGTGTTGACAAAACTATCAAAATTTGGGAGGTAGCAACGGGAAAAGAATTGCGTACCCTTACTGGTCATTCTGGTAGTGTTTGGTCAGTGGTATATAGTCCCGATGGCCGCTATTTAGCTAGTGGTAGTGATGACAAAACTATCAAAATTTGGGAGGTAGCAACGGGAAAAGAATTGCGTACCCTTACTGGTCATTCTAAGGTGGTTTGGTCAGTAGTATATAGTCCCGATGGCCGCTATTTAGCTAGTGGGAGTCGTGACAATACTATCAAAATTTGGCGGGTGGGGCAGTAAAGTTGTGTTTGGGGTGACAGCAATAATTTTTGTCTATCAAAAATGAGCGACACTTGCGGGAAACTGCACCGATGTCTTTAAAAATGTTGGGTTTTGGCTCAAATTATTGAATCGAGCAGTTTTCTTCTAAATATTAAAGCGCTCAACCCAACCGACAAGCTAGAGGGGATCGTATCTACATCAACAAACTATAATCTACATTAAAGAAATGTCCTAATAATTTCGCCTGTTCTTGGGTAATTGACCCTTTTCCTTCAATTAAACTAGAAGCAATTTTGTCAGAGCCAAGGATTCTGGCTATGTCTTTCTTATTAACGCTTTGCTGTTCCATCAAAAACAATAACATAGAATGAGGTGTGGTTGATTCCTGTAGATAAAAGCTTTTTTCAAAATTCCCAATTAAAAAAATTAGAAGCTCATAAAGTTCATCTTCTTCGGGAGTTCGCTGCTGACGGTGCATTAATTCTTCCACAATAGCCAAAGCTTTTTCATTTTCTGCCTCTGTTTTAATAACTTTAGGTAAATGGCGAGCTAGTAATTCTTTGTATTTTTCTGGATTAAAAGTAAGGGTCATTTTTCCATTGCTCCTTATCGTATTCAGCGTGAGTTAAAACATACTTGATATAAATTAGCCGCTTCTGATAATCGATACTGGTTATGAGACGATAACTATTCCCTTTAATGTTAAAAACAGTAAAGTTACCAACTGCTTCTGCTTTAGGAAATACTGTTTGAACCTCAACTAAATTATACCAAATCGCTTGACTGGCAATTTTATACCAATTCTCTAAAGCTATTCGGGAATCAGCGTGTTTATTCGTAAATTCTCGTAGTCTTCGATAGCTGATGACGTGCATTTATAAAAACAAACATAAATTATCTCTGGGGGTGATTCGCTGCCAAAGTTGGTTTTTCCATAGGTAATTCAGTTGCCTGTAATCGTCCAATCTTCTGCTCTTACACCGGCAATTTGCCCAAAATCTGAGAGATTTCTCGTCAGCAGGATAGCCTGATTAACCATTGAGATAGCAGCAATCTTCAAATCCATCGAACCCAAACGAGGGTAAGTTACCCGAAGTTCTTGAAAAACTTGAGCTGCCTTTTCATCAAAGCCGACAATGGGAATCGTGCGATAATTAGCGAGGTGCTTTTCTAGCCTTCGATAGGCAACAACTTGGGTTTCAATCGAATTGGTCTTGGCTATGTAACTGAGCCATCCCCGCATTTGTTCTTCGTAGGTGATAATTGTGGTGGCAACTTCGCTGCTTGTAATAGCAGCCAGTTTTTTCAGCAATTGTTGTGCCGGTTGTCCCCCGCGATCGAGAATACTAATATGATCGGTGTCAAGGAGATACATTTCAGGATTCGGATGCTTCCTCGGCTAAAGGTTTTAGAGACTGGCGGTACTCTTGACCAAACTGCATTGCCTCTTCGTAAACCAGATCGTCAGCAAAAGTGCCGACAATTTTTTCCCACCAGGGAGTTTCGCTGACAGTAGGTAGCAAACGCTTAAGCAGTGCTACTTCAGCTTCTAAAGTTGCTAGTCTTATCTCTAGATCAGTGCTTAACATGGTTGACATATCCTCCTATTCTGCTCTTGCTCAAAGGTTAGCTTTAAAACAAAATTTGTTTCAACGCCAGAAGCCATACGATGAACTGATGAAACCATACACAGCACTCCGGGTAAAATTATTGATGAACGATGATTGAGTTGCGACTCATTTCTCTTAACGAATGTTGAGTAAAAAGTGCTTTTATTTGAGGTAAATTATTCTGAAATAATGCTTCTAATTCAACATTCGTAATATTACCCGTAGTCACTAGCAGAAGCTTATAAGGTTCTTGACTAATCAAAAATGAATCGAGAAAATCTGTGTCTTTGGTAATAACAATACGATTTTGTTGAATTGAAAGAGCGTTAATTTCTGCATCTGTCGTGGCATTTTGTTGGGGTAAATCTTTAGTATGAATTGTATCATGACCAGCAGCTTGCAAAAAACGGGCTAAACGAACTGGCAATTGGGCATCGACTAAAAAGTTCATGGTGCAATTTGGTAGATGCTTTTTACCTGAGTTAATCGAGTGGCAAACAATAACGCCGCTAGAATATCCTCCCGTTCCAAATCATCGTAGTCGGCTAAAATGTCTTCGATACTCATGCCAGAACTAAGTAATTCTAGGATAAATTCAACAGGATAACGCAATCCTCGAAGGCAAGGTTTGCCATGACAGATATTTAAATCGAGGGTGATTCGCTGCCAAAGTTGGTTTTCCATAGGTAATTCAGTTGCTTGTAATCGTCCAATCTTCTCTCCGCCTACTTCTACTATGCACAATTCTGTCTTTAAGTCAAGTTGCTTTACAAAACTTTAAGCAATTTCTTGACAAAATTTAACCTTTTTTCTCATTTTTGAACCCTCGCAAATTAATTATGCAAGAGGTTTAATCTACTATAGTTACTAATTCTGTACGCAAATATTGCATCTAGAATTAGCTTTGTACGCTTTGACCCGTACTGGGTTAACTACGAACCTCTCTATCGGATTCCCGCTAAAGACGGCCTCTCCGACTACCTTTCTTCCAATATTTAAG
>NZ_JADBUB010000042.1:0-12989 GCF_020245865.1 Microcystis sp. M169S2 | reverse complement strand
CTCTTAGGTTTGGTGGGTAAAATGTATTCTAAAATACAGTTTTGCGGCCGAGTGAGTGGGACGAACCACAAAGACACAAAGGACACAAAGATCGATCGATCCTATGTAAGTTAAGCTGATCACACAGACCCTAGAAGAGCCGTCATTTTTACTTTAAATCGAGCAAACCCTGTTCTTTTAACTTAGGATTAAAACGAATTTCCATCTGTACTCCCCGTTTTTCTAGGGTTGATAAAATATCGTTTTCTACTCGTCTGGATACCTGTTTTAATAACTTGATTTGCCCTACTTCGTCAGCACTTTGATAAATTTCTTTTTCTGTCTCAGTCATGACTAATTTAGCATCAATTGGTTCTGTCCAGAGTTTTTCATTGCTGATTACTGCCTGACTTTCTCTTAGCCAAGCTTGTTTAATCGATTCGAGAATAGTTCGATTAGGACGCTCAATCACTTGTATTTTTAGCCAATAACAAGCTTGGGGCTGTCGGGCAAGATGTTGTTTTAAACTGAGATAAATATCACGAGAATAGCCGACAAACTCTAGGACTTGCTCTCGATTAAAAATGGCATAAACCCCGATTTTTCCCTGGAAATCAGCAGATATATTACCCGTGGTATCTAGGTAAGGAATATATTCTAATTGTTGGAGATTAGCAAAAGTATCAGGCTCATTCATAATTAACTGTCGATAATTGGTTAGAGATAGATAAATTATACCTAAGTTTGAATTTTATATTCCGGGCTGTGGCTAACCCAAGAGGGTAAACTAACAGTTATCTGACTCGATAACCCCAGACGTACTGAGATATAATAGGGTAGGTTACTAAACTATCAAGTTAGATACAATGCTGGCTATATTTACGATCGGGCATTCTAACCACACCCCAGAAAAGTTCCTCGAACTGCTCTCCATTCATAATATCAATGCTTTAGCAGATGTGCGTTCCGCTCCTTACAGCCGCTATCTTCCCCACTTCAACAAACAAGCCCTCCAGTCCTACCTACCCACAGCAGAGATTCGCTATGTTTTTTTAGGGGCGGAGTTAGGGGCGCGGCCTGCAGATAGTAGCTGTTATGTGGAAGGTAGGGCCCTTTACGAAAAAATTGCCGTCCTTGACTCATTCCAACAGGGACTGAAGCGCATCATCAAAGGAGCGCAAAATCATCGCATTGCCCTGATGTGTGCCGAGAAAGACCCGATCACTTGCCATAGAGCCATTCTGGTGTGCCGGCATCTCCTGTCTTTTAACCTTGAAATTGCCCACATTCACAGCAACGGTGACTTGGAGTACCAGGAAAATCTCGAAGAACGACTCTTGCAAATTCATGACTTGCAAGACAAACAGGAGAATATACAACTATCTCTTTTCCCTACAGTCAGTCAACCTCAGTTGCCACGAAGCGAGAGAATTAGTCAAGCCTATCAGCTGCAGGGCGATCGCATAGCCTATGTGGAGAAAGATCATGATTAAACTTTTCACCATCGGGTTTACCCGAAAATCTGCCTCTAGTTTTTTTGAGGGCCTAAGAAAAGCGGGCGTTACTAAAATCATCGATACTCGCTTGCATAATACCTCCCAGTTATCCGGCTTTGCCAAACAAAACGACTTAAAGTACTTTCTCTCTGAGATTGGCGGCATCGATTACTCCCATGAACTATCGCTTGCACCCACTCAAGAAATTTTAGATGCCTACAAAAAGAAACAAATATCGTGGGAAGATTACTCTAAAAAATACCTTGAGATTCTGCATCAAAGACATATTGAATCAACGCTCAAACCGGATAGCTTACAGAATTCCTGTTTTCTTTGTAGCGAAGACAAACCTCACTTTTGCCACCGGCGACTTGCCGCAGAATATCTTCAGTCCCATTTTAATAATATAGAAATTATTCATCTGTAGCTATATGGAGATAATTTGTCTAGCTAATTCTTACAAGCATCAGGGAAGATGTATTGCGGGGATAGACCGAGAATCGGGTCAGTGGTTCAGACCAATTTCCGAGTTAGAAGACGGCAGAATCCCTCTAGATAATAATTGTATTCAGACTGGGGAAATTAGTATTTTGGATATCCTCAGTATTCCTATCGACAGCGAGAGAAAATCTGGCCATGAGATTGAGAATATTGGCTATAAAAACTTACCTTGGGCAATTATTGGCAAAGCAGAGGTAGCCAATCTTTTACAGTTTTGCGAGGGCGATTTATTATATCCCGATTACGGAAAGTCGATACCTTATGAATATCTGAAATCCCAAGCTCCAGTACGCACTCTCCAATTGATTGAGGTAAAATCATTCTGCTGCCTTAAAAACAGCAGGGGGAAATGGCGGGGGATTATTGCCGATGCTCAGTATGATTTCGCCGATTTTGATCTTAGCATCACCGATCCGATAATTCTAGAGAAACTCGATCGAGAGGAAGAAATAAACCCTCACTGTTTAATCTGCCTCAGTCTCGGACAGCCCTGGCAGCCCGATGGCAATCTTCCCCTATCATGCTATCGTTTGATTGCGGGAGTGGTTGAACTTTTGCCTGAAATTCAACTCATCGCTACGGAAATGGAGAGATTATCTTGGAGTAGAGAACAAGGAAAGGAATATTTAAAAGAAAAATTTGGCAAAGTTTCCCGCTATCAACTTACTGAAAATGAAGCTAAACAGTTTCTTGATTTTTTGAGAAGCGGTGGAAAAATATAGCCAACTAACAAATCACTCACGGTGGTGAGTTCAACCGTTAGACTGACAGTTTAGCTGCCGGGGAGTGAACTAAAGGTTAATGGGACGGTGTGATCGTTTTCTGATTCTGAAAGGTTAAGAAGTTGACCATTTTTGACAAGAGGCACTAGGAGCAACTGTTAGTAAAATTAATCTTGATCAACTGCTTGCCCTTTAAAATTGTACCAAAAAGTCTTAGGCTAAATTAGTCCCCAAAAATGATCAATTCTCAATGCCTACTGCTTCTCTTAACGAAATTGTTCACGCGGCCTTAAGTGGTCAAGTGGTTTCTTTTCCCACGGATACAGTCCCCGCTTTAGCGGTTTCTCCCCCCTATGCTGCCTTAATTTTTGCCGCTAAAAAACGGACTTTTGATAAACCCTTAATTCTCATGGCGGCCTCAGCAGCAGATTTATGGGATTATGTCAAGGGAAGTCAGGAAGAAAGGGAAATTTGGCGACAAATGACCGAAAAACACTGGCCCGGCCCCCTAACTTTGGTTTTACCCGCTTCTGAAAAAGTACCAAAAGTTCTTAACCCTAAGGATCCTAGCACGATTGGTATCCGAGTTCCTGCTCATGCGATCGCAAGAGAAATTCTCGGTCGAACTGGTGTTTTAGCGACCACAAGTGCTAATCTGTCAGGACAAGAGCCTTTATTAACTCCAGAAGCGATTATGACTACTTTTCCCTCGGTGACGGTGTTAGCACCCACAGAAAGGCAAGCATGGGGAATAATCAATAGTGGACAACCCTCCACCGTCGCACGTTGGCAATGTCAAAGATGGGATATCTTACGACAAGGGGCAGTTTTTCTGTAAATATGGACGATATTGACGCTTTAAAACGGGAATTACAGCAAACTCGCCTCGCTTATCAGATGGCCGTGGCAATTAATCACCTCAAAAGCAGTTTTTTGGGACGGGTTGCCCACGAATTGCGATCGCCATTGAGCAGTATGATCAGTCTCCATCAAATGATTCTCGCCGATCTTTGC
Organism: Microcystis sp. M169S2; assembly: GCF_020245865.1. Classification (NCBI taxonomy): domain Bacteria; kingdom Bacillati; phylum Cyanobacteriota; class Cyanophyceae; order Chroococcales; family Microcystaceae; genus Microcystis; species Microcystis sp. M169S2. The sequence continues at coordinate 9,277 of NZ_JADBUB010000042.1, read as the reverse complement.
GAAAGTCCGGCCGAAGAAAGGGAATTTATCGCCCAGGGACAACTGGCGGGCCGTAAACTGATGGCAATGCTCGATGAGATGATTAATCTCTCTAAACTAGAGTCGGGTACTATACCTCTCGATCAAGAAATTTTTTCTTTCACTAAACTTTGGCAAGATTGGGCAAGTCTAACCTATTTACAGGCAGCTAATCGCAATATTAAGCTTAAATTTAGCCCTTTAACCGATGATATTGCTATTATTGCCGATTATCAGCGTTTATTTTCCGCTCTTGTCCTTCTCGTCGATACAGCGATCGCTAACTTAACGAGCGGCTCTATTTGTATATCGGTAAGCGCCCTTGGCGAGAAAAAAGTCACTATTGTCCTAGAATTTCCCGGGGAAATCGCTCTCTGGCAAATGCCAGAAATTTCCCCTTTGAGTTTAGAATCAAACCAGGAAGAAGTAAAACAATTTACTCAAGCTCTTGGCTTTTCTCCCAGTCTTAAATTTCAGTTAGCGAAGGGGATTATCGAAGTCTCGGGGGGGGAAATGAGCTTAGATCAAATCGATAACAATAGTCAGGACAAGCTCACACGGATCGTTTTTTCTTTACCTCGATCGCCGGACAGGAAAAATCCTCGGGATAACGATTAAATAATACCATCGTCGTGGTGGCGTTGCTTTGGAAACCAATGCGCCGGTAAAATTTCTCTTGATTAGTAGTCATCAAATAGACTCTTTCCACTCGATTTATTCGGGGATGGGCCAAGACTGTTTCTACTAATTTACGCCCTAAACCGGCTCCCTGATAATCGGGATGAACAATCACATCCCAAATAGTTGCCCGATAAATGCCGTCAGAAGTGGCCCGAGCAAAACCAATTAATTGCCGCTCATTCCACACCGTCACCACCGGATTACTATAGTCAATTGCGGTTTCTAAATCTTCTAAACGGCGATCAATTGCCCAAAATGCGGTTAAATTAAATAATTCTCGTAGTTGCAATAGATCTATCTTGCTTTTATCCTCGTCAAACTGAATCCGACTACAATCAACCATGATATTTCCTTAGTCTAAGACTAAAAAATAAAAGAGGATTCACGCTCGATCGGGCTGATTTATGAGCAATTTCCCCTAATCTATGTGTTTGATTATACTAAATGTCTAAGATAATCTCTAGTTGATTTATCGTGATTTCTTGACAAGTTATTGATCAGTGATCAGGAGTCGGTCGTCAGGAGATAGGAGTCAGGAGATAGGAGTCGGTCGTCAGGAGATTATTTTTATTTATTCTTCCCACACCCCACACCCCACACCCCACACCCCACACCCCACACCCCACACCCCACTTCCCACACCCCACACCCCACTTCCCACACCCCACTTCCCACACCCCACACCCCACTTCCCACACCCTACACCCCACACCCCACACCCGTTCGGCTGAGCTCACGGCCGAAGCCCACACCCCACACCCCACACCAATGCTTAACAATCAAAGATCTTCGCCGGTGTCTGTCATTTGTTTAGGGGAAATCCTCTATGATCTAATTGCCGATCAAAGCGATCGCGCTATAGAGAAAGTAACTTCTTGGACAACCTACGCGGGGGGTGCGCCGGCAAACGTGGCCTGTGGATTGCGAAAATTGGGCATAAATTCGGCTTTTATCGGTTGTGTGGGCAAAGATCAACCCGGAGAACAGTTAATCGCCTTGCTAGACGCTCTCGGAGTCGATACCACTGGTGTACAGTATCATGCCACCCTACCCACCCGACAAGTTTATGTCACCCGCGATGCTGGGGGAGACAGACATTTTGCGGGTTTTGGCGGCAGAAAAACGACTGATTTTGCCGATACTGCCCTTAATGCTGACCTATTGCCCGAAAATCTGTTTAAAAATGCCGATTATCTAGTGATGGGAACCCTAGGGTTAGCCTATCCCCTTTCCCGCCGGGCAATGCAACGCGCCCTCGAATTGGCTAAAATTTACGCGGTGAAAGTATTGATCGATATCAACTGGCGACCGGTTTTTTGGCCTAATCTTGAGGTTGCTCCTGATCAGATTCGAGATTTTATTGCCCAGGCCGATTTGCTCAAATGTAGCGAGGAAGAAGCATCATGGTTATTTGGCACTGATACCCCCAGAGAAATATCGTCAAAATACCCCAATTTAGGGGCAATTCTGGTTACTGGCGGCGCAAAAGGTTGTAAATATCATTTAGGCGAAAATAGCGGCAATGTCGAGGCTTTTCCTGGGGAGGTGGTGGATACAACCGGGGCGGGGGATGGCTTTGTGGCGGGTTTTTTGGCTCGTGCCAGTCTTGTAGGCGATAAAATCGAGGAAAATGCCGATTTAGCGCGTAAGGCGGTGATTTATGCCTGTGCGGTGGGGGCAATGGTGACAAGAAGAGCAGGCGCGATCGCATCCCAACCGACTCGGGAACAGGTGGAGGAGTTTCTAGCGGCCTTTGACTCCTAGAAACTATACTAGGGTTTGCGGCAAAAAGTTTTTCGTGGGGGCAGGGTGTGGGGTGTGGGCTTCGGCCGTGAGCTCAGCCGAACGGGTGTGGGGTGTGGGGTTTTACCCATTTTCAGGGGGTCAATTACCTAATTTTCAGGGAAAAAGTGCCTAAATTTCTCCCCCGATCACCCCAATGTCTGGCACTTTTTGATGGGAAAAAAGTCTAAAAGTCTTATACAACAAGGTTTTTAGATTTATTCAGCCAACCCTATACTAAATCTGGTTATTAAAAACTGATTATCTATTCCCCCTCTTGCATGAGTGCCTATCCTGATATATAGCCTATACTCAACTGATTTAGTATTATTTGCCAGTTTTTTGGTCAAACCAGTCTAAAACCCGATTCCATGCCCACCAGCGATCGCTATCGCCCCACTGACGCTGACAGGATAAACTGCTGATATAACCCACATGACCACCGTGGTTGGTTAAGAGTAGATCCACGTGGGGATTATCGGCGATCGCTGCTTGCAGATCGGGAATAACTGCGGGGGAAAAGAGGGGATCATCGGCCGCGTAGAGGATAAAAGTGGGTTTAGTTAAATAGGGTTGAAAGGGCAAGGGACTACTAGCGGCATAATAGTCAAAAACTGTCTCAAATCCTAGCTTTTTAATCACTAATTCTCGATCAAATCCGGCAATCGTGGTGGCGCGAGTAATTGCTTCGGGATCGATATGATCGGGATGAGCTTGATGGATGCGTTTGGCTAACTTGCGTAATTCCCTGGCGATCGCTTTTTCCAAATGTTTCCCCCAGGTATCCCGGACGAGATAGGATAAGGAACGATTAGAGTCCAAATTAGGACAAATTACCGCCCCACCGCCGATATCGACGGGATCGATCCCCATATCTTCCTGATTCTCTGCCGATTTAATTCCCCAGAGGGCTAATTGTCCCCCCAGAGAGTAACCTGTGAACCAAAAAGGAGCGGGACAGCCCATTTTTTGAGCTTGGGCGGCAATATGAAGGAAATCTAGCCCTTCATAGATGCCATCGGAGGTGAGAGTCGGGGATAATTCGGCTGTCTTACCGTGGGCCCGCCAATCGAAGAGGACGACTGCGTAGTTTCTCGCTACGGCTTTTCTGCCTAAAATCCTTAAAAACCATTGATTATCTAAGTCTCCCGTGATGCCGTAGGTCCCGATAATTGTTCCTTTCGCTTGCGGGGGAATGGAAACAATCCCGTAGATGGGGACGGCATTGGCCCCGGTGAAAATGGTTTCTTGATAGACTGGTTCGGGAATAGCGATCGTATTTTGCCAGGTTTCTCGCGCTTTTAGGGACACATAGAGAGTCATGGCAAAACCGTTTTTCAGCAATGGGGGCGGAGTGTAGGTGAGATTATCGGTCTTCGTCCTCGGATGGGCAATCATGGCAGCACAGGGGAATCAAAAAGTCAAAAGGGGGAAACAAAAATTAACTTATGTCCACCGCTTTCTTAAAAATTGTAAAGCAAATTGTCCCAAGCAGCGAGCAAATCTGGCAGGGCAGTGGCTGACCAATTGCCCTCACAACCGCGACCTTGATAGAGAATCAATCGCAGGGAATAATTATCGGGAAATCCTGCCGCTTCTAACCATAAAAGCTCGCTTTCCGCTTCACAAGCAATACTTTCTTCATCCATTAATTCTGTGGCCATGGCGGACATAGTTGCGGTCAATTGTGATAGTAACCGACGCAAATCTTGCCACTCGGCCTCGGTTAATTCGATCGCCCAATCATCACCACCAATTAATCCTTTATAAACGGCTGCTGTAGGATTCCAACCGAGTCGCCAACCCGAACCATATTTGAGAATTTTTTCCATAATTTTCTAGAATTTTAATAGGTCGGCATCTCCCGGTTTTGATAAAGATGGACGACTAGGAGAAGGACTAGGAGAAGGGTTAGGAGTGGGGGTTTCTTGGGGGAGAATAGCGGGGTTATAAATTTCGACTAGAAGGGTGACTAACTGCTGCCGTTGACGACGATTAAGACTGTTCATCGCTTTGATATCGGCAGCCATAGGATTAACGGTAAGGGTTGCTTGTCCGGGATAGTTTTCTTCGCTGATTTTCTCGTTCACTCCTAGGTAATCCCCTAGGGTTAATTGCCAATCAAAACGGATCAGGGTCAACCTTTTTTTTGTATCTTGATGATAACGAAGAAAGCGACTGATTAAAGTATTATTCGGATCGATCGCTCCTGTCTCTCGACGGATATAGTTGTTTTCTTTCGGTAAATCTGGCATTGCTTGGTAAATTTGTTGGGCAACTGTTTCGGGGCGTTGAATTTGGCTCATCCCGGTGGATTGCCACGATAACCACCAGACAAATATCCCTATCACTAGGCAGAATACTAATAATATTAGTCGCTGAGTTTTTAGCTTTTGAGGTAATTTTAATAGCATATTGATCAAGAAAAAATTGAGCGGAACCTTTTTATAAATAGTGTCACACAAAGATTGCCATTCATCGCGGCTAGATTTTCCGAAGCTTACGGAACACTTGTACTAAATTGTCCAGCCAAGTTTTCCACCATACTGTAATTCTTGGGCTGCCCATTTCTCCATTTTTTTGCTCACCTCCACCTTGATTCCTTCTTTCAAAACTATACCTATCAATCGTTTCCCCTTTTTTTAAGTTTCTTCTCTTTTTGTTAAGAAAGATCTGACTAATCGATAGGGGGGATCGAACCCAAAATCTATCTTCATATTTAATTAGAACCACTTACTTAAAACCCAGAGGGTTTTTGCTAGGGTGGATAACCGCAAGACTGGCAATCGCCCCCAGCCAGCTGCTGTAAAATAGGAAGGATAGATAAAACTCAGGAGAAAAGACCCCAGTGCCGTACAACCCCGCAGAAATCGAACAGAAATGGCAGAAGATTTGGCAGCAAATGGGATTGGACAAAACCCCAGAAAACGCCGATAAACCGAAATTTTACGCCCTCTCCATGTTCCCCTATCCATCAGGCAACCTGCACATGGGTCACGTTCGTAACTATACTATCACCGATGTGATTGCCCGTCTGAAAAGAATGCAGGGTTATCGCGTGCTGCATCCCATGGGGTGGGATGCTTTCGGATTACCCGCAGAAAATGCCGCCATTGAAAGAGGAGTTCCTCCGGCAAAATGGACTGATCAAAATATTGCCCAGATGAAACGGCAATTACAACAGTTAGGATTATCTATCGATTGGGAAAGAGAAGTTGCCACCTGTTCCCCGGAATATTATCGTTGGACCCAATGGCTATTTTTACAGTTTTTTGAATCGGGATTAGCCTACCAAAAAGAAGCGGCAGTGAATTGGGATCCTATCGATCAAACTGTCTTAGCAAATGAACAGGTAGATAGTGAAGGAAAATCTTGGCGATCGGGTGCTAAAGTAGAAAGAAAATTACTCCGGCAATGGTTCCTAAAAATCACCGATTATGCCGAACAATTACTCACTGATTTAGATAAGCTTACCGGTTGGCCAGAACGGGTTAAAACCATGCAGGCCAACTGGATTGGTAAATCGGTAGGTGCTTATTTAGAATTTCCTCTTGTTAACTCCACAGAAAAAATTGCTGTTTTTACCACTCGTCCCGATACGGTTTATGGAGTCACTTATGTGGTACTTGCTCCCGAACATCCCTTAACTTTACAAGTTACCACTCCCGAACAAAAATCGGCCGTAGAAACTTTTATTCAAGAGATAGCCAGCGAAAGCGAATTAGAAAGAACTGCCGAAGATAAACCCAAACGCGGTATTAAAACCGGAGGAGTGGCAATTAATCCTTTTACTGGTGAAGAAATTCCGATTTTAATTGCTGATTATGTCCTCTACGAATACGGGACGGGGGCAGTGATGGGAGTCCCGGCTCACGACAGTCGCGATTTTAAATTCGCTCGGGAAAATAACCTACCAATTAAGATAGTTATTACTCCAGAAAGTGGCGAAATTGAGTTAAAAGATGCTTATACAGAAGCAGGAATTATGATTAATTCCGCTCAATTTAATGGGCTGCATTCTACAGCAGGAAAAACCGCTATTATTGATTATGCCACTGCCCAAGGTTACGGCAAAGCTAGAATACAATATCGTCTCCGGGATTGGTTAATTTCCCGTCAAAGATATTGGGGTTGTCCAATTCCAGTTATCCACTGTCCTAACTGTGGAACCGTGCCAGTACCTATCGATAATTTACCCGTTACTTTACCGGAAAATGTCGAATTTAGCGGTCGAGGTGCTTCTCCTTTAGCCAAATTAGAAGACTGGGTAAATGTGGATTGTCCTCGCTGTGGAACTCCCGCAAAACGGGAAACGGACACTATGGATACTTTCATCGATTCTAGTTGGTATTTCCTCCGTTATACCGATGCTAAAAATGAAGATATACCCTTTCAATTCGAGAAGGTTAATGATTGGATGCCCGTGGATCAATACGTCGGAGGAATCGAACACGCTATCCTACATTTACTCTATTCTCGTTTCTTTACCAAAGTTTTAAGGGACCGAGGTTTAGTTAATGTCGATGAACCTTTTAACCGTCTGTTAACCCAGGGAATGGTACAGGGATTAACCTACAAAAATCCCGAAACTGGCAAATATGTCCCCGCAGAAAATGTGATCTACAAAGAGGATAAATATTGCGATAAAGACACGGGAGAAGTTCTATCTTTCTTCTTTGAAAAAATGTCTAAGTCGAAATATAACGGCGTTGATCCTCTGAAAGTCTTGGAAAAATATGGGGCCGATACTGCCCGAATGTTTATACTTTTTACCGCACCCCCAGAAAAAGATTTACAGTGGGATGATGCGGGGGTAGAAGGACAATTTCGCTTTCTTAATCGGGTGTGGCGTTTAGTCAGCGAATATATTGAAAATAAACCCAAGCAAGTCAAAAAAATAGAAACTTTCTCGAAAACTGACAAGGATTTAAGACGGGCAATTCACACCGCTATTAAAGAAATCTCCGAGGATTTAGAAGGAGATTATCAATTTAATACCGCCATTTCCGAATTGATGAAACTCAGTAACGCTTTAGGGGATAATAAGTGTTTTGCATCCCCCATTTATCGGGAAGGAATCGAAGCCCTATTAATCTTACTTTCCCTTTTTGCTCCCCATCTTAGCGAAGAATTATGGCAAGCTTTAGGCCATAGCCAATCAATTCACCTGCAACCCTGGCCAAAAGTTGATCCTACTGCCCTTATTGTGGACGAGATTACCCTTGTCATCCAAATTTTGGGAAAAACCAGAGGCACGATACAAGTTCCCGCTAGTGCCGATAAAAGCACCCTAGAAACCCTCGCCCTGGAATCGGAAATCGCCCAACGTTATTTAGAGGGCAAGGAAATCAAAAAAGTGATTGTTGTCCCGGGCAAATTAGTTAATTTTGTCGTGGTTTAAATGACAGCAATTATCACAATGGTAGGGAATTAAGAACCTTTTCAGTTATCAGTAACCAGTTAGATTAACACTTTCTATGAAAAACTATCGATAGATGATAAAATATACAATTAGCATCGTCTGTAAATAGGGTTTGCTGAATAAATATGAAATGTAGGCGAGGTAAGGACTTTAGGGCCTTTCTCGCAAAACCTTGCACCTGTTTTGCGAGAATCGTGGTTCAAAACCTTGCCTCTTCATCAGCGATCCCATCCTGTAGGGGCGAAGCATTCGGATAGGAAATCTAAGGTTTCAGCGATAGGTTATTGCCCGAATGCTTCGCCCCTACTTTTTCAGCAAACCCTAAATAAGAACAACCTATGAATATTGAATCAACTAAAGTTACTCCTGAAGAAATTGCCCAGTTTCGCGCTGAATTGGTAGATAATCTAAGTGCGATCGCTGCTTTGGATGCGATTGATGAGTGCGACGGTTATCTTGAGGATGCTGTACCTTTACTGCTAATGCGAGAAACTGGTACAGAACCAGATAGATCTATTGGCGATTTACTCAAAAAATGTCGCCAATTTATCTGTCAAGAGGAAGTTAGAGAAGCTTTGGAATCTGGAATGATTGCACCAGCAATAGAACCGATTTCTATGGGTGCTGGTATTCCTCCCGGTGTGGCAACAGCGATCGGTATTTGCGCCTTTAAATTGGGAATGAAAAGGGTTTGTGCTGGTTGTGCCGATTAAACCCCTGTAGCGATAAAACCTGACCAGTAGTAAGGATTGATAAAAGGATGGGGCTGGCGTTGTCTGATTTGTTTTAATGATTCTTCATATACTAGGCGCTGTCCTGGTCGTAGTTGGGCAAGATGTTTGTCTATTTGCGGCTGATATTGCCATAGAAATTTGTCCAATTCCTCAATAGTTAAATTCTGTAACCAATTTTGTGCAGTTTTTAAAGCAACTGGTACAGAAACTTGCTGATTCTCATCAAATAAAATCTCATATAATTTAATCATCAAGAAGGAGGTTGATAGGTCATCAACTGTCCATAAACTACTGACAACGCTGGGACTTCCTGCAAACAGAAAACCACTGGGTAAACCGATATATTCATCGCTGATAGAGTTTAAATCAATTAAGCCAGTTTCGCAAGCGGAAAGGGTGACAAGGCGACATTTATTCATATTCAAGCGCAGTTCAAAGATTTCGCCTAATGTTAAGGGTTCTTTATTGGCTAATAATAAGGCGGATTCAAGGGGATTATCGGGCTCTTCTAGGTTCTGTGTGAGCATGGTATAATAGTAACACAGAACAGGAGGTGGGTTATGTGGATAAATTTTGATCAACTCCTCGATTTACCAAATGTAACAGTGGTCAATTATCAAAAAATTGATGAGACAATTTT
>NZ_JADBUB010000041.1:0-22085 GCF_020245865.1 Microcystis sp. M169S2 | reverse complement strand
TTTTGAGAGAATCTTCGTTCAAAACCTTGCGTCTTCATCGGCCCGTGTCCTGTAGGGGCGAAGCATTCGGATAGAAAATCTACGGTTTCACCGATAGGTTATTGCCCGAATGCTTCGCCCGTACTTTTTCAGCAGACCCTATTTAGCCCCGATTTGATCAAAAAGGCTGTAATAAATACTCTGATTAAGCATAGAGATGGGAAACATCGCTCGTCCATACCTTAAATTTTGTTAAATTTACTTGACCAAAAGAAGTTGTTAGGGAAGCATCGACGGCATCTAAGCCGCGAGTCATTAAAATCCGCCCGATTCTGGGGGTGTTATGACGAGCATCAAAGGTGTACCATTGATGGTCTAAATAAACTTCAAACCAAGCACTAAAATCCATCGGTAGAGGTTGGGGAGAAATACCGATATCCCCGAGATAGCCGGAGGCATAACGGGCGGGAATATTGAGGCAACGGCAAAAAGTCAAAGCTAGATGGTTAAAATCGCGACAAACCCCCGTTCTTTCCCGATAGACATCATAGGCGGTTTTTGTCACTCGCGCGTATTCGTAACCAAAACGAATGTGACTATAAACCCAATCACAAACCGCTTGTACTCTTGCCCAACCGGGGGGAGTTTGTCCGAAAAGTTCCCAGGCAATTTCCGAAAGCAAATCTACTTCACAATAACGGCTACTCATTAAGTAGGGAAAAACTTGGGTTGGTAACTCTGTTAAGGGAATTTCTTGGGCATTCCAATTAACGATATCGGGTTTCCATTCATTCTCGATAACTGCTTCATTGTGAATGCGGATCTCTCCGTCGGGTAAAATTAGACGACTGGTTCGATTACCGAAGCTATCTAAAAATTCTTCTATTTTTGTTGCCGGTTCCACCTGCAAGTTTTCTGGTTGTCTAACTTGATTTAAAATTGATGGGTGTAGATAAAGTTTTAACAACATGACCACGGGTAAGGGGGCATCAAAGCCAAATTCATAACCAACACGGATTAACATTAGGACTCCTATCTAAATGAAATTTTGTCAGGATTGGTAGAGATGAAACGCCAATAATCGCCAGACTGAAAAAAGTTAGGCCCGACTACTTACTTAAAAGTTTGAGGAGAAAGTAATAGCCAAGCTGAAAACCGATAAGCTTTGTACAGAGTTACTTTTATTATAAACCCCCTCAACTAAAAGCTTTGTAACTTTGAAGACAAGCCATCGGGAGGATTAGCTCTATCGAAAAGAGTCTGGGGTGGATGGTTCCTCTAAGAGACGGATTTCAATGGGGATGTAGGCTAGTTTAGCAAAAATCTTTTGTTGATAACTGACGGGCCACCATTCGTAAAGAAAAATTTCTAAAGGTCGCCAGAGGGCCACCCAACCACTAATTAATAATCCTTCTTCTAAGAAGTGAATAAATGTATCGGTGCCAAAACGACTAATTAATTCGCTGAGACTCAAACAAACAAAAAGAAAGGAGAGACCAATTAGCAAAGATATGCGTCCCTGTCGCCAAATCATGCGTAATTTTCTTTGTTCTACCTGTTGGCGATAGTCAAAATAATTATGTAAAGCTGAGGGTAACAGATGTCGGGCGGTATTCTGTTCGTTACTGGGAAGATAAAAGACTAATTTAAGGGGGGTATTTAGGGGGAATTCATCCACAGAGTTAATAATATAATTTTCGGCGTTATCGTCTAAATCTCTATCTAAAAATGGCGAAGGATCGAGAGAATTAAAGACTTGCTGTAACTGATTAAGTTTAATTTCAATTAAGTAAGTTCCTTCCTCCTCTCGATAATAGGATTGTAATTTATTTACCATTTTAGACATTAGTTATTAATGTTAAGCAAATGGGGTGAACTGACACAACTAAAATCTACTACCAGAAGTTAATTAATCTTGCTCATTCAGGCGGAAGATTGTACTATCTCTGAGAATATTTTAGCTGTATCAGTCCCAGATCATTAATTCAATTTAGCGACCAAAACCAGCGTACCAAAAATAGGTAACCATGGGAATTACTGTGGCTAAAACCAGTAAAACTATCACCCAAATCGTGGCGTTTTTATCGTCAGTTTCTTCTGCGGTAGTAAAGGTACTTTCGATATTAATTGTCGCTACTTCTGGCGGTCCGGGATCCGCTTCTCCAGAAAGTACCGCCGTTAGACGACGACTAGCATCGAGTAAAGCTTGATTATATTTTCCCCCATCTTTGAGGGGAACTGCCATAGTTTCCGAGAGGATACTATCGGCAATAGCTTCGGTTAATAGGGGTTTTGCTTCCTCCCCAACCCGCATAGCAGTTTTATTGGTTAAAGTATCAAGAACGACGATAGTTTGATTGGCACGATCTTCGGGATTAGGATACCATTCTCTCAGGATATCATCGGCTAAATTGTCAATTTTTTGACCGTAATCCAAGCGCCGGACTACCACCATTCTCACTTCTTGTCCAGTTTTTTCGGCGAGGTTTTTCAGATCTTTATTTAATTTTCCTTCGTTAGCGGCACTAATGGCCGCAACGGGATCGACTACATAAGTGGGCGCTCCGGGGCTTAAAATAGGGAGGTCATAGACTCCCATGGCAGCAGCTGGTGACAGGGAAACACCCAAGGCTACACAGCAGGAGAGAAGGAGAGAAGCTAATAATTTGAGCATATCGATTCGGTAAAATTCCTATAGAACATAATAGGGGAAAAGTTTACTGTTTTTTGAGTCGGGAGACAGGAGACGGGAGACGGGGTGATGGGGAAGTGGGGTGATGGGGAAATTCAACTAATACCCTAAAACCCTAAAACCCCAACACCCAAACCCTTTTAACTGATAACTGATAACTGATTATGAGTGATTTTGAGGAACTAGAGTCTAAAAAACGGGAATTAGAGGCTGTTATCCAGTCTTGGCAGCAGGAAAGGCAGAGTTTTAGGCAAATTCAGCAGGAATGGCAGGAAAATAAGGAACGTTGGCAATTAATCCTGCAAGGGGGTAACGACGGGATTTGGGATTGGAATGTCAGAACGCAAACTCTCTTTGTCTCGCCGCGCTGGAAGGAGATGTTAGGCTATAGTGACGGGGAAATTGCCAATCATTTCGATACATGGAAAAATTTACTACATCCTGAAGATCTTGATCGAATGCTTAACTGTTTGCAAGCATATCTTCACCAGGAAATTCCCGAATATCGAGCCGAATTTCGTCTCCTCTGCAAGGATGGCAGTTATAAATGGATTTTAGCCCGGGGTGAGGCTCTCTGGGATGAGTCGGGGCAGCCTCTACGCATGGCAGGTTCCCACACGGATATTAATGAGCGCAAAAAACGGGAAAAAACCCTAGAAATGCAGGCCTATCGCGATAATTTGCTCTCGCGGGTGACAAGATTACTAATTGCTCAAGATATCCACTTGGCGATCAATCATACCCTAGAACTGCTCTGTCAATTTACCCAGAGCGCTCACTGTTACATTATTCAATATTCCACCTGTCGTCAGCAGTGGAGTATGGTTTATGAATACTGTCACCCCGACTATCCGCAAGTTATCCCGATTCGGGAACAATCACAAAATCTCTCAACGGAAACCTTTCCTTGGTTTTCTGAACAATTATTAAACGGTATTCCAGTTAAACTGAACTCTTTAGACGATTTACCCGCTACTGCTATCCCTGAAAGAACTATTCTCGCTCATAGTCCTACTCCCTGTCTCTTAATCGTTCCCATGTGGGATAGTTATGGGGTAACGGTGGGTTATCTGGGATTGGATGCAAGTGCAGAAAAGCAATGGACAAAGGAAGATGTCACCTTTGTGCGGTTGCTGGGAGAATTAATTGCGATCGCACAAATTAGATATGAAGCGGAAAAAGAGTTAAAAGAGGCTAAAGAAGCGGCAGTTAAAGCAAATAAAGCTAAAAGTGAGTTTCTAGCTAACATGAGCCATGAATTACGCACTCCTCTTAATGCTATCTTGGGTTTTACTCGCTTAATATCCCGGGATAGCAGTATCAGCAGTGAATATCGCCAATATTTGGAAATTGTCAATCGTAGCGGGGAACATTTATTAGAGTTAATCAACGATATTCTAGAAATGTCGAAGATAGAAGCGGGAAGAACGGTTTTTAACCCTAGTAATTTCGATTTATACGCTCTTTTAGATAATATTGCCGAAATGCTCCGTCCACAAGCGCAGACAAAAGCTTTAAGCTTAATTTTTGATCGCAGCTCCGATCTGCCCCAATATATATGTACTGATGAAAGTAAATTGCGACAGGTGTTCATCAATCTCTTGGGTAACGGATTAAAGTTTACCGAGTCGGGAGGGGTAACTCTCCGGGGAAAAGTAGGAGAGAAAAGAGGAGATTACCAGCGATTGCTCTGGGAAATTGAAGATACAGGCGCAGGAATCGCCCCAGAGGAGATTTATAAGCTATTTCAACCCTTTAACCAAACGGAAACGGGACGAAAATCCCAACAGGGGACAGGATTGGGTTTACCTATCAGTAAAAAATTTGTTGAGTTGATGGGAGGTGCGATCGGAGTTAGTAGTATTCTGGGTCAAGGAAGTGTTTTTAGTTTTGATATTCAGGTAGGTTTAGTGGGGGAAAATGAGATTAAAACCGAAACCCATAGGGCAAAAGTGATCGCTTTAGCCGAAAATCAGCCTAAATATCGCATATTAGTCGTCGATGATCGACCGGAAAGCCGTTTACTGTTGCTGAAACTCCTGACTAGCCTAGGATTATCCGTGCAAGAGGCCGCTAATGGTCAAGAAGCGATCGCAATTTGGCAAGCATGGCAACCTCATCTTATCTGGATGGACATGAGAATGCCAGTTAAAGACGGTTACGAAGCAACTAGGGAAATTCGGCGGTTAGAGGCTGATAATCGCGGAAAAACGGTGATAATTGCCCTAACTGCCAGTGCTTTTGAAGAAGATCGCGCCTTGGTTATTGCCGCCGGTTGTGATGATTTCGTGCGTAAACCTTTCCGAGAGGAAGTTATTTGGCAAAAAATGGGCGAATATTTAGGATTAAAATATATTTATGCCGATAATGAGCCAAATCAGCTCAATTATTCGCCAGTTTTCCTCGATTCCCTGCAATCCCTATTAAAATTAATCAGTCCCGACTGGATTGGACAATTGCAACAAGCAGCCCGAGAATGTGATGATGAAAAAATTATCGCCCTAACCGCAGAAATTCCCTCCGATTATGCTACCCTTGCCCAAGGTTTACAACAGTTAGCCGGAGAATTTTCCTTTGATGCGATCGAAACCATAATTAAAGATTTAAACATATCTTAAGAGAGTATTTTATCCATACCTCAAAAACGTGATATTCTAAAGGCATAAATCCCTAAATATGGCAATTTTAAAGGATGAAACTGTTAAAAATGCTCGTCGGTACTTTCCTAATACTACCGATTTTTTCCGTTCATGCTCAAGTCCCCTCGCTTCCCCCAATTAAGCAAAATTCCCCCAATCTTGGTGATCTACCGAATGATCCCACCCAGCAGAAAAATTGGGTTTGTAACCAAGGAGATCAACGCATTGCCGTGGCTGCCAAAGAAGAGAAAAGTTGGAAAGAATTAATTGAAAAACAAGGTTGGCAATGTCGTGAGGGAAATACCGACATACCCGCTCAAACTCTCGGCTTTTCCTGTGAACCAGAACAAACCCTCGGCATCTTGACAGTTTACTGGTTAAATGGTAGTAATGGTCAACAACAATTAAGCCAATGGCGAGATAAATTAGCAGCACAACAGGGGATGGTTTGTACCATTAATAACCTGCGGTTATTCGATACTCAAGAAAATATACCCAATCCATTACAACCATGATTAAATTAGCAGTTTTGCCTCAATCTATCCTCCTGGGTATCAGTTTACTATTAAACAATTCTCTGCCCTTACTTGCCCAATCTGCACCCCTGAGCGTGGATAATTTAAGAAACACCGTCTATAACATTCCCAATCGGGGTTCCGTAATTGTCAGCGATGGTATTTTTCAATCCAATGAGGGACAAATTTTAGGAGTGCAAGTCAGTCGAGAAGCCTTGATGGGGGACTATAATAATGATCAAAGGACTGATGGTATTGTCGTATTAAGAGTGATTACCAGAGAGCAACAGCAATTACATTATTTAGCCCTAGTGATCGATAATAACGGTACTGCCACTAACACCGATACTGTCCTGTTAGCCGATCGAGTAGTTGTCGATAATCTTAGTGCTAAAGATGGTATGATCACCGTCAATATGAGAAGATTTCTCCCCCGGGATCCTTCCTGTTGTCCGTCGGGAGTTATCACCCAACAATTTGCGATTAATCCTAGTATTAATCAATTGACTTTACTGAGTACAAACGAAAGTCAACCCACCACCCCAAATGTGCAGGTAATACCTACTTCTCCCCTGAGAATTAATAATAGTAATCTCCCCTTTCAACCTCCCGCTGGGGCCATCCAAATCCGCTTTTAACCCTGTTTTTGGTGCGTTAGCACAGCGTAACGCACCTTACCTTTTTACTTAACAAAAAATGCCCTACAAATATCCCATCCAACGCTGGTATATTGCCGCAACTAATTCCGAAAAAATCGAGGGGTTAGCGCGGGAAATGGGATTATCATCCTTATTAGCAACTATCTTAATTAATCGCGGTATTGATACCCCAGAAATAGCTAAAACTTATATTGATCCCGAAGTGGATATCTTACCCTCTCCCCTGGGAGAATTTCCCGACTTAGAAAAAAGTGTCAATTTATTAGTAAAAGCGATCGCCAGAGGCGATAAAATTGCTATCTGTGGGGACTACGATGCCGATGGCATGACCAGTACATCTTTACTGCTAAGAGCCTTGAGACATCTCGGCGCTAGGGTAAATCATGCCATACCCAGTCGCATGAAAGAGGGATACGGAATTAATCAGCGCATTGTCGAAGAATTTGCCGAGTCGGGAGTCGGATTGATTCTCACCGTTGATAATGGTATTTCCGCTCACGAACCGATCGCCCTAGCGATAGAATTAGGATTAAAAGTTATTATCACCGATCATCACGATCTGCCGCCAATTTTACCAAATGCCTCCGCTATTCTCAACCCAAAATTATTAACCCCGAACTCTCCCTATCAGGGATTAGCGGGGGTGGGAGTCGCCTATATTTTAGCGGTGACGACTGCCCAAAAAATGGGTAAATTACAGGGATTAACCGAGTCATTATTATCATTATTTACCCTAGGCACTATAGCAGATTTAGCTCCATTAATTGGGGTAAATCGTCGCTGGTTAAAACGGGGTTTAAGAAAATTACCCAAATCCCAATTAGTCGGGATTCAATCCCTGATGCAAATAGCGGGAATTAGCGAGGAACAAAAGCAATTACAACCGGATGATATTGGCTTTAAATTGGGGCCGAGAATTAATGCAATCGGTAGAATTGGCGATCCCCAGATAGTTATTGAATTATTAACCACCGATGACGCAGGAATTGCCTTAGAAAGAGCAATGCAGTGCGAACAAATTAATCGTACCCGTCAAGAATTGTGCGAAAAAATTGAAGAAGAAGCGATTAAATTAGTAGAGGAAACGCCGATTCTCTGGCAAAAAGATCGGGTTTTAGTCTTAGTCGAAAAAGATTGGCATCATGGGGTAATTGGTATTGTGGCATCCCGTTTGGTGGAACGCTACGGAGTGCCAGTTTTTATCGGTACTTATGAGGAAGAAGAGCCAGGTAAAATTCGCGGTTCTGCCAGAGGAATTGAAGAATTTCACGTTTTTGAAGCCCTGCAATTTTGCCAAGATTTACTAGGAAAATTTGGCGGTCATAAAATGGCGGGGGGTTTTAGTTTACCCACAGCTAATTTACTAGCATTTAAACAAAGATTAAGTCAATTTTCTCACAAAATTTTACAAATAGAACAATTAAAACCTTTAATTAAAATTGACACTATCCTAGACTTTAAACAAATAAACCTGCAACTTTTTCAACAAATTGATAGTTTGCAACCCTGGGGAATTGGCAATGAATTACCCGTTTTTTGGACTCCTAACGTGCGAATAGTAGAACAGAAAACCATCGGAAAAAATCATTTAAAATTATTGCTGGCTCAAAGGGATGATACCAGAATTCAAGCCCTAGCTTGGCGTTGGGGCGAATATTGTCCTTTACCAACTCGTTTAGATATTGCCTATAAACTCAAAGAAAATACTTGGAATGGTAATACAACCATAGAAATTGAATTAGTGGGAGTGCGATTACCCCAAGAAAATGATAATATTAAAAAAGCAATTTTTATGCACGCCGATAAAATGTATCAATGTAGTTTTTGGGTTGATTTAAATGAGATTCGCATCAAAAATGAACAGGGCGATATTTTAGTCGTGCAGAAAGGGCAGCGCATTGGTTTATTAGGCAAAAATCGACAACAAGCTAGAGAAGTCAACGTGACTGAACCCCGTTTTTATACTTTAATTAAAGTTGCCATCAAAGCTTTGGCTATCTAGGGCTGGCTGAATAAATCTAATACCAAATCAGTTTTTAAGTAGGGAGGCACAATTATTTGTAGGATGGGTTAGCGGTAGCGTAAACTATGCTGGCGTTGGGTTTCATGCTTCAACCCAACCTACGTTCATCTTATATTTAATTCCACCCACCCACTTAATAGTGTGATTAACTCTCAAGTTATGAATTGTTTCTCCCCACACCCTACACCCCACACCCCACACCCTACACCCCACACCCTACACCCCACACCCCACACCCTACACCCCACACCCTACACCCCACACCCCACACCCCACACCCCACACCCCACACCCCACACCCCACACCTTTTGACGATGAACCAAACCATAGTGATCAAAATCGGTACTTCCAGTTTGACCGATAATGAAACCGGCCAATTATCCCTATCCACGATCGCCGCTTTAGTGGAAGTCCTCACCCGGTTGCGCGCTGCTGGTCATCGGGTGGTATTAGTATCTTCTGGGGCCGTGGGGGTGGGCTGCCGTCGTCTGGGAATACAGGAAAGACCGAAAAAAATCGCCCTCAAACAAGCGATCGCCGCCGTCGGACAAGGTCGTCTGATGCGGATCTATGATGACCTCTTTACCAGTCTTGGTCAACCGATCGCCCAAATTTTGCTGACCCGTCCCGAATTGATGGAACGCACCTGTTATGTCAACGCCTATAATACCTTTCAGGCTTTGTTTGAATTAGGAGTAATTGCCATCGTCAACGAAAATGATACGGTGGCGATCGATGAGTTAAAATTCGGCGATAATGACACTTTATCAGCCCTTGTAGCCAGTTTAATCGAGGCTGACTGGTTATTTATCCTCACCGATGTGGATCGCCTCTACAGTGCCGATCCGCGGCTATTTCCCGAAGCGGCGGCTATTGCCCGAGTTACTCCCGAGGAATTAGCGCAACTATCGATCGATGCCGGTAGTAGTGGCAGTCAGTGGGGGACCGGGGGTATGGCGACTAAATTGGCCGCGGCCCGGATTGCCACCAGCGCCGGGGTAGAAATGGCGATTACTAGGGGACGGCAGCCCGGTAATATCTTAAAAATTATGGCAGGAGAGGCGATCGGAACCCGTTTTGAGGCCCAAAAACGCAGTGATAACGCCCGCAAACGCTGGATCGCCTACGGACTAATGCCCATGGGTAAAATCTATCTCGATGCGGGGGCGATTCAAGCCATTTGTCAGGGGGGAAAATCTCTCCTCGCGGCCGGGATTACCAAAGTGGAGGGGGAATTTAGCGCCTCGGAATCGGTGCAATTGTGCGATCAAGAGGGCCGGGAAGTGGCCCGGGGAATTGTTAATTATAGTAGTGAGGAGATCGATCGAGTTAAAGGTCAACATTCCGAGCGTATTGCCAGTTTATTAGGTTATATGGCCGCAGAAACCATTATTCATCGGGATAATCTCGTCATTTTGAGTGCCTCGTCCACTACCTCGACTAAGTAGTCGTGCAAAATAAATTTCCTAGTGAAGATAGGCAAGAGGCAATAGGCAAGAGGCAAAAGCTTTATCGAAATGTGTAATTAATTTTGCTTAGGTACTTAATAAGGGATAATTCCGCCACCCAGCGCTGGTCTGGCCAATGCCTTAAATGTAAAGAAATGTCTCAAAAAAACAACAAATTGTTAGACAAGCAAGAGAGTTAGACTAGGGATGTCTCCCGAAGTTCAACCCTGTGAGATTATAAATAAAGCGAAACTCAAAAATGTCTTTATTGCTGTTGGGAGAAACTTAATAATGCGAGACGCGGTAACTAGCCTGATTAGAAAATACGATGTCACCGGACGTTATCTCGATCGAGATGCGATCGATAATCTTAAACAATATTTTGCCTCGGGAACTGCCCGTCTAGCTGCCGCCACCCTAATTAACGCTAATTCGGCGGCGCTCGTGCGTGGGGCGGCGATTCGTCTATTTGAAGAAGTTCCCGAATTGATCCGCGCCGGGGGTAATGCCTACACCACCCGTCGTTATTCTGCCTGTCTGCGGGATATGGATTACTATCTCCGCTATGCCAGTTATGCCCTAGTAGCTGCTGATACTAATGTTCTAGATGAGCGAGTACTGCAAGGACTGCGGGAAACCTATAATTCCCTGGGTGTTCCCATCGGTCCGACGGTGCGCGGTATCCAAATCATGAGCGAAATGATTCAAGCCATGGCTACTGAGGCGGGTATTGCCGACACCTCTTTGATCGCCGAACCCTTTGATCATCTCACTCGTGAATTAAGCGAAGTCTCTATTTAAATTCAGTTATCAGTTATCGGTTATCAGTTTTGTTCGTTCAATCAATGAGTTGATTTTTTGCTTGCTAGAATTGAGTAAAGTCTTCCGTTGCTACGGTCAGATGACTGAGTTTCTTAGTGGATTCTTTTCATGAACAGCGAACAGTTATTGCTATCGAGATGGCGTGATTTGCCGCCAGACAAACAGAGAGAGGTCTTAGATTTTACCGAATTTCTAGCCACACGTCTCTTGTCGTCGCCAGAATCAGAAGCTAGTCCGAACTTGTCCGCATCGCCAGAAAACTCTTAAACTCCCGATCGTCGCTGCCAGTCGATTCCCGCTTTGATCGAGGCAGTCAAACAACGCTATCGGGAATTACCCGATGATGTGAAATGGCTAGACAGTACGGTATTGATTCGCCAAGAGCGAGACGGGCGATGACAAATGCTTTTAGATGCGTTGTCGATGCCGTCGGCGATCGAGCCATTGTTGTAAAATAATCGCCGCTGCTTCCCGATCGATCGCTCCCTTATCCCAAGAGGAAAACTGTTTTTTAGCTTTTAAGAATTCTTCCGCCTCTAGGGACGTGCAACGCTCATCAATGTATTCGAGGGGCAAATCCAAGGCGATCGCTAGTTTCTGGGCGTATTTTTGCACCTGTTTGGCCTGAAATCCTAACTCTCCGGCCATGGTATAGGGCAGTCCCGCCACCAAAATCTTAATATTTCTTTCCTTGACAATTGCCTCAAACTGTGATACGTCAGCGACAAAGGAAGAACGGATAATCGTGGTTAAACCGGTGGCGATTAAACCTGTGCCGTCACATCCTGCCACTCCTACCCGTTTTTTGCCGATATCTAAGCCCAAGGCGGCGACCCTTTCCATTACACTGGATGCCCCTGATCCGGGGGTTCCGAAGGGGGTTTAGCGGGGGGAAGTTCCCCCGGACTGTCGAGGGAGTCTAGGGGGGGATTATTGGGCCATTTTAACCAAGACATCCGACTAGGGATGGGAGTTCGCGGCACCGGTTGTAAACCCTGCAGCATTTCTGCCAGGGCGGAATTTTCCGGCTTAGTTTCGCGGATTTTGTGCCATACCGAGCGCGACATCATCAGGGTGTGGGAACTGCGGATTGCTCCCAATTGTTCCAGATATTCCCGTCTTTCGTGCTGATAATCAGCCGATATCAACTCTAGCGATCGAGGGGGATACTTGCGCGTGATCTGGGCCATCTGGATTAATAACTTAGGATAGAGCCAAGTGTAGGCGGGATGGACAATTAATTTCGCTTGATGGGGTCGCTCATCCTGATTAGATAGGATTAATTCAAAATAACCGATCGCCGCTTTTCGTTGTGGTTCAAAAACGTAACCGCGACTAATTTGCGGACCGCCGCACCAACTTTGACAGCGACCGAACAAACTATCAACTAAACTGATTTTAAAATCCTGGATATGGCGATCAAATACCTGACGCAGTAGCGGCGGCATAGACACACAATCTAACTGATAGAGCAATTGAGCGTCAGCATTGCTCACAGGCACTAAATTCGGTAAATCTGCCTCTTGTTTGCTCAATTCCTGTAATAATTGCGGCGGTAAAGACCAATAGGTTAATTCTGCCAAAGGCTGAAAACCGTGTTGCCGAAAAAGGGCTAAACTGTCCTTTTGATTGATATTAACCTCTAACACCCAGGTGCGCGCTTCCCAAACCGTTTCTAGACAATAACGCAGTAATTGCGCCCCGATGCCCTTGGGTTCGCCTAAAGACTCCGCCGGATGCACCCGCACCTGTTCCACCCGCCAAGTGCTGCGACTACTATTAAAAGGGGAAACTTGGATGGCCCCGCGAATTTTCCCTTCTTCTCCCCGATTGGCCAGGGACTCGGCCACATAGACATGAAAACGGTGTTGCAGAGGATTGGGAAAAAAACTGAGAATTTTAAACAACCCAAACCAAGGCCGCACCTGCTGCACCTGGGTGCGGAAATTTTGGGCGCGACGATCAATATCCTCATCGAAGTCATCCAAGGTTAAAGCTTCAATGTCTTCTAAATCCCGATATTGTACGGGACGGATTGGGCGATCGCTAAAGTCGTCCCCTTGGGGAACAGGAGAAGTGGTCATGGCTCTGGGGTAAGTATCGTCTATGCAGCTATCTTACCGTAGAATCTAGAGGCACTTCTGCACCAATAACAATTTCTGACGGCTCAAGGAGACCACCACAGAAAGGACCCCTCGATGAGCATCTGGGGTTTTTTAGGCCAAATTTCCAATCATGAGAATTCGATGCTACAATAACGGACGGTTAATCAGTCCGAATTTGCAGTAAAAGTCTTTGAGTCAATCTGTAGATACCACTAACACCCTAGACACTCTAGCTCAAGAACTGGCCGCCATTCAGCAGACCGGTTCTAAGCGCGTCGCTTTATTGGGTTCCCGTCACGTTCCCATCACCCACCAGCAATTGATCGAAATGATGGCCTATGCCCTCGTGCTGGCGGGCAATCGGATTATGACCTCCGGGGCGACGGGAACCAATTCCGCCGTCATTAAGGGGGCAATGCGGGCAGATCCTAATCTGTTAACCGTGATCTTACCCCAAAGTCTCGATCGCCAGCCCCTGGAATCCCAAGAACAACTTCAGCAGGTTATCCATCTGGTGGAATGTCCCGAAAATGACCATCTATCCCTAGGGGAAGCCAGCAGCCTCTGTAATCGGGAGATTATCAATCGTTGTCAACAGTTAATCTGTTTTGCTTTCCACGACAGTCAAACCCTTTTGCAAACCTGCGCGGAAGCGGAAGATCAACGCAAGCTGGTTACCCTATTTTATTTTGACTAAATTCAGCGATGAATCTCTCCGTCAGTGCCATTCTTCTCTATTCGATAGTGGCTGCCGCTATCTCTGTCTATCTACCTTTTCTGCTGGTGGCCTACGCTAGAGCTAAGGTGGGTTACAATACCTCCGCTCCCCGGGCCATGTTCGATCAACTCCCATACTACGCCAAACGAGCAACTTGGGCCCATCAAAATGGTTTTGAAACCTTTATGATCTATAGTGCCGCCGCTCTCATGGCCTACGTCACAGGAGTCTCCTCACCCCTGGCTGCTAACTGTGCGATCGCTTTTGTGATCCTCCGGCTTTTATTTTCCCTTTTTTATATCACTAATGTCCCGATCGCTCGTTCCCTGATGTTCGGTCTTGGTTCTCTGTGTACTTATACTCTCTTTGGGTTGAGTTTAATCAAGATTCAGTAGAATTCCCGAAACCCGATGCAGGAGAGTGGAAAAACGCTATAGTTCGGGAGCGGTAAAGAAGTTGCTTAACCCAAACTATAGTTAATTGTGTTACTGATAAACCGGTAATTTGGGATTATCCACTGATAACAAACCGGTTAAAAGTGAGGCGGGTTTTTGACTATAGGGCCAAGCAAAAGCATGGCGAAAAGCCGCATCTTGACAAGCTTGTAATTGTCGAAAATCGATCACGTCTAGGGTGAGTAAATTTTCGTACTCGAAGGGGAGCCGGACATTGTGTAAACCAGCATTATCGGTACAGATAGCAATATCAACCCCCGCTTCAAAACAGCGATCGAAGACTATCTTTAATTGCGATAAACTCTCAAGGGTGCCAGTTTTTAAATAGGTGGTGGGACAGACTTCTAAACATTGATGACGACGGGCAACTTCCGGCAGCAATTCTGGGTATTGTAGGGGAATTTGAATACCGTGACCAATTCTTTGCAGATAGGGCAGTAATTGGGGATAACAACCGTTCTTTGTTTCATAAAGATGGCCGGTGGTATTTAAACCCTCTTCCCTGGCATAACTGTATAAACCAGCAAATTCCTCTAGTCGAGTTTGGTAGTGGGAATCACCCCCCGCAATATCGATCGCACAGACGTATTCTCTCATCCCTAGGGCCAGATCAACGATCGCTTTGTTGACTTCGTAGGGAAGTCGCGAGTGCATACAGAGAATTTGACTGGTAATAATCGGATATTCGCTCATTTTCGAGGCTTGACCAACGATCTCGACAATTGATCGCATTTGCTCGATGCGCTCTGTTTGGTTCAAATGTTCGTCGGTGCGATAGTAGGGAGTATAGCGCAATTCTAAATAGGCCAGATTCTCGAAGATGTAAGCGCCGCGAATCAGACGATAGATAAAATAGGGCAAAGTTTGGGCGGTTTGAACACTTTCGACTAGGGTATGTAATTCCAAATACTCATCTAAACTATTGCGTTTGCGGGTGTAAAATTCCTCAAAAGCGGGATATTCTGGGAATTTATCCGCTAAATCCCGCTCATGTCTGTGAAAGTAGCGCCAGAGAATTCTCGGTACTACCGATCCCCCTAAATGCCGATGCAAATCCGCGTATAAAGCCACAACTCCGCTGCTCCTTAGTCTCTCAAATGTTCCTTAAATATAACGAAGTTTTACAATTGTTTGACAATTGCTCGCAAATAGTATCAGTACCTAGTCGGTGAACAGTGTGGGGTGTGGGGTGTAGGGTGTGGGGTGTGGGGTGTGGGGTGTGGGGTGTGGGGTGATGGGGTGTGGGGAGTTTTCTCAGTGAACTGATAACTGATTACTGATAACTGATCACTGCTTAATGATTTGATAGCATGGAGGAAAACCTATAGAGGGTGAAGCGGTATGAGTAACTATAAAGATTCTTCTTCGATGCGCTATTTCTTGGCAGGATTAAAACCCTTTGCCCAACCTTTATTTTGGCTGCCGCTAGGAATATTTTCCTTAGCTCTAATTGCTTTCTCAATATATCAACAGAATCCTGGATGGTTGGGTTCGGTATTCGATACCCCAGGAATGTCCTTGGAGGAGCGCGAAATCCGGAGCAACAAGATTACCGATACTCCTCTCCCCACTGCCGCACCACTGCCGGCCATTCCTGCCAATAATAATACCGCTCGCCCGGGGAGACCGGCCTCGACGCAGCCTTTTGATCCTTTAAATACTAATCCCAATGACAACCAGAAACCCTCTTTATTCGCCCCGTTAATGCCGCCAGTCAAGCCAAATCCAGTACCGAATACTAGTAAAGGTCTGCAACCGATTCAAGTGCAACCGATTAGTGGCAACAATAGCAATTATCCTTTACAGAGAGAAATCGAAAATCGCTCGCGGACTAATAACTTGAATAATTATTCTAATCTCAACCCCGGGGGCAACCCGAATCAAGTCAACCCCCAGGGAAATTATTCCCCTTATCAACAAAATACTCAGCCCCTACCCTCCTGGAATAATGCCAACCCTAACCCGGTCCCCGGCCCTAGCAACCAATCCAACTATTATCAACCCCCCGTATATCAGGCCCCCGTTTACGGCAGTCAACCCAACGTCACCGGTTATCCCAATCAGGGAATGCCGCCCAACAATAATGGCATCCCCAATCAAGTTCCCCCTCAAACTACTAACCGAGGCTTCACCATCCAACAACCCATTGATACCCGGTCTTCTGGTTACTAGAAGGACTTAGATAGGGATTGCTGAATAAATCTAAAAACCTTGTTGGATAATATTTTTAGACTTTTTTGAAATCAAAAAGTACCAGCGATTGGAGTGATTGGGGGGAAAATTCAGGGACTTTTTCCCTGAAAATTAGGTAATTGACCGCCTGAAAATGGGTAAAACCCTACACCCCACACCCCACACCCCACACCCTACCCCCACCAACAAACTTTTTGCCGCAAACCCTAGATAGGAGCTTGCAGGAAGTCTAATAAAATCGGATTAACTATTTCTGGAGCTTCATCCTGGGGACAGTGGCCTAAACCAGCTAAGGGGATAAACTGTTTTACTGTCGGGAATCTTGCTAATTCCCGGCCCAAGGACAAGGGTTCCCAGGGATCCTCGCTACCCCAAAGCAGAATAGCCCGACAGGGGAGAATCGGCAGCAGGTCTTCTGGGAGTGGGCCGCCAGAATAACTGGTAAAAGCGAGGAAAACCTCGATCGCTCCTGTATCTCGGGCGGGTTTTAGGATTATTTCTACTAATTCCTCTGTTACCGCTTCCGAGCGCCCATAAGCTTGCAGGAGAATTTTACGTACTGTCTGGGGTTTAGCGATCTGTTGGAAGAAAAAAGCCCCAATTGCTTTATTTTTGAGAATTATTTGGGCAAAATCTGCACCTAAACGACGATACCAGGGTAATTCCCCCCGTTTTCTTTCGTGTAGTAGTCTGAGGGAACAATTAATCGCCGCTACCCCAAGGACAAAATCAGGATGATCGACGGCAGCCTGCATAATGGCCACGCAACCGATGGAATTACCCGCCAAAAAAGCGGGACCCCCCACCACTTCCCGACAAAAATCGGCAATCTGCGCCCCCCAAGTCTCGAAAGTGTAATCGATCTCGTTTTTTGGTTCGGGTTTGTCGGAACCGCCAAAACCAATTAAATCTAGGGCAAAACAGCGACATTTTTCGCCTAAAACGGGGATATTTTTCCGCCAATGTCCCCAAGATGCCCCAAATCCATGCACAAGCACGATCGCAGGTCCCGTCTCCCCCGCACTTTGATAGGTGATTTTGAATCCCCGCCAATGCCAGATTTTTGCTTGTGTCTCTAATCCTAGAATTTGTTGCATATTTTTGTTTATCTGTAAAGTATTTGTTGCTTTTCTTAATATATACTGTCAGGTTAACTGGCGGCTTAACTAATCGTCTGGGGATGATGCCAAATCCCGTCATAGTTCATCTCAAATGAACCCAACAACCGCGTCGCACAAGTTAAGTTTCGAGGAAAAGAATCTTTTTTTCTGATTCATGTCGAGGCGCAGGAAAGTTCCCGCAAGTGGTTTAATCGGCGAATGTTTACTTATTTTGCTCGCTTTCATGAGAAATTTGTCTTACCGATTTATCCGATTGTAATTTTTTCTTATTCAAAGCCAAAAAGAGCAGCGATTAGTCAGTATGTGGTCGATTTTCCCGATTTTAAAGTCTTAGAATTTAACTATCAAGTCGTGCAGTTAAATCGATTAAATTGGCGAGATTTTCTCAATCAGCCAAATCCGGTTGCTTCAGCTTTGATGGCTAAGATGAACATTGCTGAGAAAGAGCGAGCTAAGGTTAAGGCGGAATGTCTGCGCTTGTTAATTACTTTAAGGTTAAATCCTGCAAAAATGCAATTAATTTCTGGATTTATTGATACTTATCTCAATCTAAATCCTGCCGAAGAGATACAATTTCAAGAAGAAATTAGCACATTTAGTCAACCCGTACAGGAGGGAGTTATGCAAATTACCACCAGTTGGATGCGTCAAGGTATTGAACAAGGTATTGAACGGGAAAAGACATTGATTCTTCGTCAACTTAAACGCAAGTTAGGGGAGATTAATCCTGCATTAGAATCTAAAATTATGGAGTTAAGTATTGATGATGTCGAAGTATTAGGAGAAGCTTTATTCGATTTCTCTACGGTTGAAGATTTAATCAATTGGTTAAATACTTTAACTGCCTAGGTTTGACGTTAGCGATCGCATCTTCGCCATGACAAGGGGTAAGATTGCTTCGGAGAGGGAATTTCAGTTAACAGTTAACAGTTAGAAGTGAGGTCTGCCAAAGGGAATTGACAGACCGCAAAACATAGGATAGCATTTGTATAATTCTTATCAAAATACGGAGAAAATATGACTCTAGTTATTTCCCAAGAAGTGATTAAAGCAAGTGGTTTATCAGAGGATGAACTGTTGAAGGAAATTGTTGTTATGTTATTCCAACAAGATAAGATTAGCTTAGGAAAAGCAAGTGAGTTATTAGGTATTAATCAAATAAAGTTTCAACGGATGCTTTCTGAACGAGGAATTTGTATTCACTATGATGTTGCTGAGTTTCAGGAAGATATTAAGCATTTAAAAGAGAAAGGTTGGCTATGATTATTATTAGCGATACTTCTCCTCTCAGCAGTCTTGATCTTGTTGGTTATCTGTCAATCTTAAAAGATATTTATACTAATGTTGTTATTCCCCAAGCAGTTGCCAATGAATTAGCCAATTTAACTGAGGAAGATATCCGCATTAAAGCGATAATTTCTCTGAAGTGGATACAGGTTAAACAAGCCGCTAATTTGGAACTTGTGGCTTGTTTGAGGAATGAATATAATTTAGATATTGGCGAAGCAGAAGCAATCGCTCTTGCCTTAGAATTAAAGGCGGATGAATTGTTAATTGATGAACGTCTTGGACGGAGAGAGGCTGTGCGTTTGGGGCTGTCAATTACGGGGGTTCTAGGAGTTCTTTTAATTGCTAAAAATAGAGGATTGGTTTCTAAGGTTAAACCGGTAATGGAGTCTCTGAATTAGCCAAGCAAATTTTCGCATCAGTCATCAACTTTATGAGGAGGTTTTGCAAACTGCAAATGAATTAGATTAAGTTGTGAGGGGGGAATTGAGAGACAATATTCAGAAAAACTGATGATTTAGAAATACAGTTTTCCCGATCAATGTTAACTTATGTTATGGAAGTCTTGAAAAATTGGCGCTTGTTGGGCTAAAACTGTTAGCAATAAACCTTTACAGTTAATATCATGAGTTCTCCCCTGTTGCCGATTCTTCCTGCTGTTGACGATGTTTTGTTCAATTTCGCTCAATCTGATGGCTTGAGTCAAGCTAATCGGGTGGATAGTGCGAGAAATCAGCGTTTAACCGCTACCGTAGTTTTCCTCGATGCTGGTGTTAGCGATTATCAAAGTCTCCAAGCTGGAGTAATTCCAGAAGTCGCCACCGTTATTCTCTCTCCCAATCAAGACGGAATCGAACAAATATCCGCTTTTTTACCACAAAATCCCCAGATTACCACCACCACCTCTATTATTAAATCGGTGCGTTACGCTATCGCGCTTCACAGCCTACGAGTAAGCAAACAACTCAAATGAACCCAACAACCGCCAATTATGATGAACCCTGGAAAGAAGCATTAAGCGAGTATTTTGAAGCGTTTTTACATTTCTTTTTTGCCGAAGTTCACCAATTAATTGATTGGACAAAAACTCCCGAATCCCTAGAAAAAGAACTCAAACGGATTACCGCTTCAGCAAGGACAAAAAAACGTTTCGCTGACAAACTCTATAAAGTCTGGTTACTCAGGGGTGAAGAAGTCTGGATTTTGATTCATATTGAAATTCAAAGTCAATACGAAGAAAATTTCCCTCAGAGGATGTATATTTATAACTATCGTGCCTTCGATTTGTATCAGAAACCAGTTATCAGTCTCGCTATATTAGGAGATGAACGAGTAAATTGGCGACCAGATTCCTATAATTATACTATCGCTGGCTGTGAAGTGAGTTTGAAATTCCCAACGGTTAAATTACTGGACTATGAGGAAAACTGGTCAGAACTAGAAACAAGTAG
Organism: Microcystis sp. M169S2; assembly: GCF_020245865.1. Taxonomy (NCBI): domain Bacteria; kingdom Bacillati; phylum Cyanobacteriota; class Cyanophyceae; order Chroococcales; family Microcystaceae; genus Microcystis; species Microcystis sp. M169S2. The sequence continues at coordinate 1,977 of NZ_JADBUB010000041.1, read as the reverse complement.
CAATCCCTTTGCTATAATAGTCATGGCACACCTGAAAACAAAAGCAACTACTGGGAAGCTGCCACAACGGGAACAGTGGAAGTGGAAGTTAATCAGGGGATTATATGAAAAGGAGTTCGAGAGAGAACAGATAATTAAACTGTTTGAAATTATCGACAATATGATGACTTTATCCCCTGAATTACAGTCAAGCTTAGAGAGTAAAATCAAACAATTTGAGGAGGAAAGAACCATGCCTTTAATGAGTAATATGGAGTTACGAGGAAGGAAAATTGGTGAGGAAATTGGGGAGTTACGAGGAATAGAACGCGGTAAGGAAATTGGAGCGTTAGAAAATGCTCGTGATTTTGTGAAAAAAGTTTTGGAAAACCGACTAGGCGAGATTCCTGGAGATATTGGACAATGTCTCAATGATGCTTCAGTTATTTCGGTTTTAGAAGAGATGTTAAAAGCCGCACTTATAGTAAATTCTTTTGAGGAGTGTAGGAAGTCTTTTAGTATCATCATAAATAAGTAGTGTGGGTAATACCTACCTTACTTAGTAAACTGTTTGAAATCATCGACAATATGATGACTTTATCCCCTGAATTGCAGTCAAGTTTAGAAAGTAAAATCAAACAATTTGAGGAGGAAAGAACCATGCCTTTAATGAGTAATATGGAGTTACGAGGAAGGAAAATTGGTGAGGAAATTGGGGAGTTACGAGGAATGGAACGCGGTAAGGAAATCGGTAAGGAAATTGGAGCGTTACAAAAAAGCCGCGATGCCATAAAAACAGTTTTAACTGTGCGTTTTGGACAGATTTCTTCAGAAATTGAAGAGATAATCGGCAAAATGACTAACCCTACTATCTTAGAAGAGCTACTAAAATTAGCAGCTACCGCTAATTCTCTCGCAGAATTTAGGCAGTCTTTGGCAAGAATCCAATAATCTTATCCTAATATCTAGAAAACGGGTTTTTTTGAAGAAACCCGTTTTCTTGTAATAAATGTTAATTTCTATTACAGAGGTCTTGAAAGATTGGGGATTGTTAGGCTAAAACTGTTATCAATAAACTTTTGCTGTTAATGTCATGACTTCTACCCTTTTGCCGATTCTTCCTGTTGTTGACGATGTTTTGTTCGATTTCGCTCAATCTGATGGTTTTTGGGCGAATTTTGCTATCGCTTTTGGCACAAGTTATGATGTGGTTAAGGCGACGCAATTACGACAGCAGTGGCAAAGCCGAAATTTTAGTCAAATTCCCCCAATTGAGGTACTTAGTGATGAGGTTTTAGGAACGGCGAATGGTGCATATTCCAGCAGCACCAATAAGATTTATCTATCAGCATCTTTTTTGAATACGGCCTCGTCAGCAGCGATAGTTAATGTAATTTTAGAAGAAATTGGGCATTATGTGGATGCTCAAATTAATCAGGTGGATAGCGCGGGAGATGAGGGGGCAATTTTTGCGGAGTTGGTGCAGGGAAATAGTCTGGATGTGGCAACCTTAGACGCTTTACGAGGAGAGAATGACCAGACAACAATTATAGTCAATGGGGAAATTATTCAAGTAGAACAGGCGAATTTTACGGGTACTAATGGAAATGATAATATTACGGGAACTTCTGACAGTGATAATATTTCTGGGTTAGATGGAAATGATACTTTAAGTGGTTTGGGGGGAAACGATAATATTTATGGAGGTAATGGTAATGACTCTCTTGACGGTGGGGATGGAGATGATTACTTTACCACTGATGCGGGTAATGACACGATAAATGGTGGTAGTGGTAATGATCGCTATGATGCTAACTACAGTAATGCTAGTAGTGGTTTAACCATGACCTACGACAGCGCTACCGGGAGTGGGACAATTACTGTCGGTACGGAAACTGATACCTTTACTTCGATTGAGAGTTTTGAAGGGTTTAAGGGAACTGAGTATAATGATGTCATTTTTGGCGGTACAGCAAGTGAATATTGGGGCGCTCTCTC
>NZ_JADBUB010000040.1:0-7677 GCF_020245865.1 Microcystis sp. M169S2 | reverse complement strand
GGCAGGATTATGTGGAGTTTGATCAACGTTATTTGCGTCCAGCGGAAGTAGATTTATTAATAGGAGATTCTACAAAAGCCAGAGAGAAATTAGGTTGGCAGCCGTCGGTGACATTCGAGGGACTGGTAAAATTAATGGTAGGTGCGGATTTAGCGGCTTTGGGGATTAATCTTAATAACGGTGGTGATAGCCAACAGTTATTAAAAGATTTGGCTTATCTTCGCAATCGTTCCTTAATTGCCGTCGATTAAAAAGTCGGGTGGGTTAGGGAAGGGCAACCCACCCCCTGTCGGAAATGACCAGCGATTGTTGGTAATATTTGGTAGTAGTAGAATTTGCCATCTCAATTGTTAAGCAACAATCGACCAAGTGGGTCGAGTTCGTAACTATTCTGATTGACTGGTATCACTTGAAATGCTCTCACAGAAGGTGGATAACAAAACTGGCCAATTGTCAATAGCGGTTGAGATGCGCTCACCCTGATTTTCACGGTAATTATTAATCGTTATCTGGTAATCCTAGCCTATGTCGAAGATTTTTCCACATCATTCTTAATTTCCAGAATTTACTACTCTCCATTCCTATAATTAGAGCCTCAGCTTTTTGTAGTTTACCAGAAAATTCTTCCACAAGAGAGTTAAGGTTTTTCCTTTGAGCTTCTAGTTCTAGTTCTCGTTCCTCCAAGTATTGAATTCTTTTTATAGCATTTACTAATTGTCTCTGAAAATCATCTCGCTCACCTTCTACCTTGAGATAAATTCTTCTTTTTAATTCAGAAGGAATGTTATTATAGCAAGGGTTCGCCATCATTTTCTGTAGAAAAAACTGATAATCGTTTGTAATTTTACCTTCTTCATGATTTTGAACAGTTTGTTGAGAAAAGTGAATGCGAAAATAGGATAAAGTTTTATTAATAAATCCAACCTTATACTGGAGCATAATCCTACACCACATATCAACATCGACTAATTGACAGAGGTTAGGATCGAAGTCTCCTAAGATATCAAAAACATTTCTCCTAATTAATACTGTACTGGGTTCGCCGATTTTATTAATACATCCATCTAAGAACTTAGGATCCTTAAGTAAATTGATGCCTAACTGAATTGATTCTAGTTTTGACCAAGCTAAATGTAGATTCTCGATATCTTTAATAATATTCAGGCAAGTCTCATTTGTCTCTACTCCTCTAGCAATAAGCACACCACGAGCTGAGAAAACTAAACCGATATCCTCATCGCTTTCAGCTAATTGCACCATGTCCTTAATACAGCTGGCAGTGATAACATCATCCTGAAATAGAAATTTAATATACTTTCCCTGTGCCATAGAGAGACAAAAGTTCCAATTAGGAATCATCCCCAATCTTTGATGAGTAAGTACTTTGAATTTTATTGAAGAGTGTAATTGAAAATTTTTAGCAATTTCTAAAGTTCTATCCACCGAGCCGTCATCACTAATAATGATTTCGAGATTATGATAAGTTTGAGATAGAACTGAGTCAAGTGCTTCTTCAAGGAATTCCTCCCCTTGATAGGTCGGTATCAAAACGCTAACCAGTGGTTGTTGATCGGGAATAAAGGTCATATCAATTTGAGAGATTACAAAGATTAAATCAACTTAGTTCTTGAGAAATACATCTACACTTTGAGAGGTTACCCCATAACCCCTTTTTTTCGGTAGCCGCTCGGATTATACATTTATTTCTACCAAATTTTCTTCACCTCTACTAATATTTAGCTGGATTGATAATAGACTCGCCGACGTAGGCGTAGGCGGCAAAGTGCATGGCGGCATCGATGGTATAGGTATCAAAGATACGATCCAATAGAGATCGATCGCTAATATCGCCGACGATCAATTTAGCATTCAAAAACCGCTCGACTGGCTCTCAATGACCATACACTAGGTTATCTAAAATAATAATGCCATAACCTTTGGCTTGTAAAGCTTGTACTGCATGAGTCCCGATGCACCTCGCACCTCCTGTAACCAAAATAGTTAGATTCTGAATCTCCGTCATGGTCTGTCCACATCTCCTTGAAAAAACATTAAAAAAGGAAAGCTATAGCTTGCTTTTTGGCTCTTCTCGACTTTGTGTGATAATTTTTGCTTATAGAATCGTGAAATATTTACTGGGAAAGACTTTTAGGACTATTTTGCTGAAAAAACTATCACTATAGACCCCGTTTCCACACAGAAACCAGAAGAGCCGCTTTTTTTCTGTGGGATAAATTTAGCTGGTTAATATTCAATCTGATGCTGGATAAGGCTTTCAAGGCTAAGAAGATGTTGGCACAGGGTGAGAGCATCTCAAAAGCTATTGACAATTGCTTAATTTTGTGATCCGCTTTCTGTGTGGGCATTTTAGGTGATACCACTCAATCAAAATAGTTACGAAATCGACCAAATGGGTCGATTTTTGCTTAACAATTGAGATAGCCAATTCTCCTCAAATATGCCTGAATCGCTCTCTGGGTAAGCAACTCACATAAAGTTCATTTTGTCAAGAATTGTTAAGATGCGCTTACCCTGTAGCCTTATTCTCTCCCTAGGAACTAATAGCTGAAAGTCCTATTCTCTCGTTCCACCGGACTCTTTTCAAACATCCTATGAGTGTATAATTCGGCGTTTAAGAACCGCTCTATAAGAGCTTTGGTTAGTTGTTTGAGAATACCTGCCTCCTCAAGTAAGCCAAGTCTTCGGGGTTCTTATATTCTTTGAGTAGTTCATCAAGAAGTTCAGGTCTTATAGTCATAGTTGTTGCCTTTTTTTCTGGTATCTTAGGGTCTCTTTTTTGCCCTAGAATAAATTATTTTACAGTCCCGTCCAAAGCTCATGAACTAATGTTTTGGAAGTTCGATTTGTAACGCTTACAATTTGTTACGCTACCATCTTCTACTTATAAGGACGCTTTTCCTGAATACCGTGATGTAAATAATGAAACTCAGCGTCCATACCTGCCTCTGCTACATCAGGGTGTAATCTTAAGTAAAGATTACTATCAAAATCTGGAGGAAGTTCTCCTTGCTGCTGATGCTGAGTTTCTTCTAACTGTCCCTCATGGTAAGCATAGCTATAGTAACCCAGCGAGTGGTGCGGTATCTTTTCAGAATGTTTGTGGGTATAAAAATAAAAGGGATTACAATCCAAAGGGCAGTAGTGAGTCACTATGCTACGGCGGGTAAGTGTCTCATCCTCGATTCTTGAACCCCCATGCGCTAAGTCGTTAGTCCAAATAAGAACATCACCCTTTTTAGCTCGAAATTTTTTCCGAGGGAAGCCTCTTTTTTCTGACTCTTCTACTAGCCAAGATAAGTAGGCTCTGTGGTTTTGCTCATCTTTACCGTTAAACCACTTAGACTGACCTTCGGGAAACCATTTTTCATCCCCGATTAATCCAGGATCATCAGCAAAGGGAAAGCCTGGAAGTTGATGACTACCAACGAAGAATTCTAGCTCACCTGAACCCTCTGAAATGTCTTCTAAGGCAATCCAAGTTGCTACCATTTCCATCGGGCTATCAATTCTGACGTAGGCAGTATCTTGATGAATTGGTTGTTGAGTTCCATAGGCAAATGTAAGAGTTTGAAAAGCTAGAACAGGTCGCTCAAAAATTAAACTTAAATATCTAGTTAAATGGGGATAGAGATTAATTTGACGAGCTAGAACAGAATTTGTGTGGACATCAACCAATTTTAAGCTACGAAGACCAAAGTAATCTTTTTTGTAAGGTACTCCGTAATAGACTTTATTATTCACCCAAATTTCGGCACTGAAGCCTTCTTTCTCACCGCGATATATGCTGTCTAATTCTACTAAAAAGGCATCGATAATATCTGATGGGATTAATGAGTCTAGCACTACATAGCCATTATCGATAAAATAGTGTAAGTTTTCAGCTTCTAGAGGTGAGATTATCCCTAGTCTTTCTTTTCCTTTAGTTAGCTCATGAGCATTAGAAAGATCTGTCCACAAACCACCATACTGACTGCGAAAGGAGGTTTGCTTTACTTTTTTAAGCAAAGGTAATGGTTCTTGTAAATTATTGGTATTCATAGTTTAATTAACTCCTTTGTAAATCAATTACTAGCCTTACCACACACTAAATCTATCACAAAAGCAACACGCAAGCAATTCTAAAGGCATTTGTCAACTTAACGGTGTGATTTGTTCCAGGGCGTGGTTCAAAAAAGGACAATTTTGAGTCACAAAATCAGGACAAATATGATCATTGTGTCAGATAATGGCTTAACGTACAAAAGTATTAGGATTTAACCCAACTTATCAGGCACTTTGAAATCGCTCAAAGTCTAACAGTTCTCATAAGTCCGGATGTACCCCGCATCTCCTGTAATCAAAATAGTTAGATTCTGAATCTCCGTCATGGTCTCTCCACTTGGTTAAGCTGAGAGTTTGATACAGAAAGCTTTTCCTGAATCTGTCTATAAATTTCCAGTGTTCGATCGGCCACTTCCTGAATCGTTAAACGCTCGGAAATCCCATTAGATAATTTATCCCACAATCCCTCTTCAGTCGCCGCCCGGATTATACAATTAGCTAAATCTGCCGCACTACCTACTTGGAAATGTAATCCCGATTGATCGTGTTCAACTTTTTCGGCCATGCCGCCAATATTACTACAAATCACAGGACGCTTATGAAAGAGAGCTTCCTCTATAACTAGAGGCGAATTCTCCCACCAGATCGATGGAACAATCACCCAATCTACATTAGCCATTAAGTTTGGCATGTCTTCCGATTGATAGGGACCATGAAATCGGACACAATCTGTAGTTTTTTCAAGAAGTTCTGAAAACTTGTTTTGAAAGTCTTGGGATTGAAATTCTAAGTTAGCTCCATAGATATCTAGAGTTATTTTTCGTCGTATTTCTTTCGGCAGCCCTGCGATAGCCTCAAAGACAACAAGAGTTCCTTTAAAGATGCTGAGTGTACCGAAGTAAGCGAATTTCGTTCTCCCTTCTTGAAAAGCTAATGTTCTTGGAGAGGCTGGCTCATTTAGTGATAGTCCGTTGTCGAGATGCACCATCCTTTCTTGTGGAACTCCCCATGCTAGATATCTATCCAATAAAAATTTACTGGGTGCAATAAAAATATCAATTAAATTAAAAAAGGATTTAATATATAGTTCTCGAAGTTGAAAATCTTCTGGAGATTTATTAGGGAAGCATTTATGGCAATCTGTCGGAATAGCTTGATAACACAGTTTATGGGTCGATGTTTTTATCATTTTTCCATCATTATTGCAAATGGCTAAATATTCATGAAGAGTCATAATAATTGGAACTTCCTTTGAATATTTACGAACTTCTCTGATCATCTCCAGTCCAATATGAATATAGTGGTGAAAGTGAATGATAGTAGGTTGGAAACAGTCTAATAAATCACGAAAGTTATTACAAATTAATATTGTATTTAACTGCGAGAAAATAAAATGATCGGGACTGCCACCAGATAATATTATCTCCGATCCGTCTGAGGCACATATTTCTAGGCATGTACCTAAATTGTTTGGACTACCCAAAGGGTTATAGGCAAGAAAAATAACCTCATAATTATCTCTATGCTGAATTTCTTTAAAGAGGTTATAAGCCGCATTCTCTCCGCCACCTTTACTTATCTTCGGATGGGCGTGAGATATAATTAAAATTTTTTGTTTTTCTAACATAAGCTTCAACTTTCCTAATTTCGTCTAATTGTGTAGGATACCGTTGTTATAGAAATTGTACTTATTCTCCAATACTCATTTCGTTAATATCTCATCATTGGATTTTTAGTACCGATGACAATTCTCTTAATAAGTAAGTTTTTTTGCTCAGAGAATATTTTCTAAAATATATTGCTCCCATTTCTGATTAAATAACCAACAATTATACAGAGTCTGATTTCTTTTGCCTTGTTCGCCATGATTATGATTTAAACTCAACGATTGTCTTTCTAAATGAAAAAGTTCTACCCCAGGGATATAATAGTTCTTAAACCCCTTAGCATGAAGTTTTAAACAAAGATCGGAGTCTTCAAAATCCCCAATAATATACTCTTCGTCTATGCCACCCACATCATCGTATAGTTCCCTCGAAACCATCATACAGGCTCCAGTCACTGCCGCTAGTTCTTGGGGACAAGAGTTGCGCTCAACAAAGTTGGGCAAACCTTTTTTCGGATGATCGTTAATAAATAAATTCTCCCAAGGACCGTATCTGAGGAATTTCATACCAGCGTGTTGGATACTACCATCTCCATAGAGTAATTTCGGTGCAATTACACCTACATCTGCGATATCATTGTAACTCTTGATCAGAGAGGAAAGCCATCTAGAACGAACGGGCATCACGTCAGAGTTTAAAAGAAGAAGTAATTGTCCCTTGGCTACCGATACTCCAGAATTGTTAGCACCAGCATATCCTTGATTTATCCCCGTGTATACAGTTTTAAAGGGGATTTCAAATATGGATGATTGTGAATCACAAAGATAAAGAAAATCTTCATATAATCGAGGATCATCTAGAACATAAATTAGTTCATTTTGCTTGAGGTCGGGGTCGTCGGCAAAAAGAGCTAATTGATACTTGATAAAATCTATTCTTCCATAAAGAGGAACAATGATCGACACTGCTGGATTTTTTACTTGAACACCATATTCCCTGATTACTTTTTCGCTTTTTTCTATGCGCTCTCTGTTTTGCCAGAGCTTCCAGACAGTGGGTCCGATATGACTATTTAAAATAGGACGCATCCGATAATTGGGCAGTGGATTATTAGCTAATATATTTTGAATTATTGGTAATGGATTGCCCGGTGATTTTACAAGTCCTGTTTTATAATCAATGATGGTTGCCTCTCCCAGTTTAATTTGGAAGTGTAACTCATCAATATTTGGTTTGTTTTTAAGAGGAAGAAGGGCTAAAAAACCAAGATTTTCTGAAGGTTCACTTATTCCTAAGTTTTGCAGGTAAAGAACTAAATCCGTCCGAGTTTTTTTAACTAGAATAGGTAGAATATCGAGATTCTCGTTCTCGGTCACGAGCATTATTTCTTGAATTTCATTCTTAGGATCGAATAGCCACCCCTCAGCATATATTCCTAGCTCTGGTACAAGAATCGCTTGATCCACATAAAACTGGAAAGCTTGAGAGTGAAGACCAGTGGGGGCTTGTATAGGAATATCTATGGATTTAGATGCTGCTGGCTTTCGATGTTTCTCTGGGTCATCCAGTTTTAACGCATATTTTATTCCAAACCATTTTTCTCGTAACTTCCAAAACTTGCTCGATTCCATCCCTTCAATCCAAGAGCGATAGACCTCTAGTTGAGATTGAGATTGATTGATCCGTATTTCCAAATCGTTGCATCGTTCCCGAGTGTTTTGTAGAGTCGTTTGAGAATTTTCCAATAGACTTTTTGTCTGCTGCACTTCCGATTGGTAGGTTCCCAGTAAATTTCTTGTCCGTTGCAGTTCTACTTTGGAGTATTTGAGCATATCCCTTGTACGTTGCAGTTCGGTTTGGGAGCTTTCCAGCAAACCCTTAGTTTGTTGGAGTTCCGATTGGGAGCTTTCCAGTAAACCCTTAGTTTGTTGGAGTTCCGATTGGGAGCTTTCCAGTAAACCCTTAGTTTGTTGGAGTTCCGATTGGGAGCTTTCCAGTAAACCCTTAG